>CAIZGQ010000194.1 GCA_903932565.1 uncultured Hyphomicrobiales bacterium | reverse complement strand
TGTTGGTCTTGGCCGTCAGTGACCCAAATGCACCACCCCCTGGTGAAGACTATTCACCGTTAGGCTTGGCCATTCTGGGGCCTTATTTCAACCGTCCATGAAGGTCTCGGAGCCACGGGGCCTTATCAATCCTCATCTCATCGCGCGGCTTGTGCGCGGCGGGCCATCCCATGTGTCGCCTTAACAGTCTTCCAAGCCTAATCCCAAAGAGTGGTATTGTCGTTGCTGTTGGGGTAAAGCTCGGTCATTCCATGTGTCTCGCCATGCGTGCCGGGTCCCACCCCGCATGCGCGTTTGAGATGTTCACGCACCACGAGTTCTGACGTATGCAATCTGCTTTGATGGTCATCCGCTGCACCGCAACGTCGCCCATCCGGGCTCTGCCACGCGTGCTGCTGCGTCTTTCGCTTGTCGCCGGACTGGCTCTGTCGGTCACTGGCTGCTCGACGCTCGATTCGCTCAACCCCTTTGGCGGCGAGAAGTACGAGACAAAGCTCCTCCCCGACGTTCCGGCTGATGACATTTACGATCAGGCGCTGGCGCGCATCCAGCACCGCGATTATGAGGGCGCTGCGAAGAAGTTCAGCGAGCTCGAAAAGCAATATCCCTATTCCCAGTGGTCACGTCGCGGCCTGCTGATGACGGTCTACTCGCAGTATGAAAACGCGTCCTATGATGACGCCATTGGCTCTGCGAACCGTTACATCGCGCTCTATCCGACGTCGCCCGACACGCCCTACGTCTATTATCTGGCAGGCATGTCGCATTACAGCCTGATCCCGGATATCTCGCGCGATCAGGAGCGCGCTGAGAAAGCGCTGCGGATGTTCCAGGCCGTCGTCGAGAAATATCCGAAGTCCGAATATGTGGAAGATTCGCGCTACAAGATTCAGGTCACGCGCGACCAGCTCGCTGGCAAGGAAATGTCAGTTGGCCGATTCTATCTGACCAAGAAGAACTATCCGGCGGCCGTGAACCGGTTCCGCGAAGTTCTCTCGAAGTACCAGACGACCCGTCACACCGAGGAAGCGCTCTATCGCTTGACGGAGGCCTATATGGCCATGGGCATCTCCAGCGAGGCGCAGACAGCCGCCGCGGTGCTCGGGCATAACTTCCCAGATGGACAGTGGTACAAGGATGCCTATGGTCTTCTGAAGGGCGGCGGTCTGGAACCCAATGAAGATTCGGGTTCGTGGATCTCGCGCAGCTTCAAGAAACTCGGCCTCGGCTAACCTCGTCAGGTAACATGCTCGTCCAGCTCGCGATCCGGGACATCGTTCTGATCGATCGGCTCGATCTGCAACTTGGGTCCGGTTTGACAATTCTCACCGGTGAAACCGGTGCCGGCAAGTCGATCCTGCTTGATGCTTTCTCGCTGGCTCTGGGCTCGCGCGGCGATGGCTCGCTGGTGCGGCAGGATGAAAAACAGGGCCAGGTCACAGCGGTGTTCGATCTGCCGCGCGATCATCCAGCCCTGGTTGCCACCCGCGCGCTTGATATTCCCACAGACGGCGATCTGATCCTGCGGCGCGTGCAGATGGCAGACGGGCGCACCCGTGCCTTCGTCAACGATCAGCCGGTGAGTGCCCAGTCCCTGCGCACCGTGGCCTCGGAGCTGGTGGAAATCCACGGCCAGCACGATGATCGCGCGCTTGTGGACCCCGCGATGCACCGCGCGCTCGTGGATGCCTATGGTGGACTTGCGGCCGAATGCGCGGCGGTGCTCGCAGCCCACGCCAATCTTCGCGACACGCGCGCCGAACTCAGCGCGGAAGAGGCGCGGATCGCCAAAGCGCGGGCCGATGCTGATTACCTGCGCCACGCCCATGCTGAACTCTCGAAGCTCGGTGCCAAGATCAACGAGGAGCGGGAGCTCGCCGAGCGTCGCACCGCAATGCAGCAATCCGAAAAGGTCGTCGGCGATATCCGCGACGCCAACGAGCTTCTGTCTGGGAATGATTCGCCGATTTCTGCGCTGGCTGGTGCCATGCGCCGCCTGGAGCGTCGGGCAACGCAGGCGCCGGCTCTGATCGAGCCCTCGGTGAAGGCGCTCGACTCGGCCATTGATGCGCTGGAAATCGCCGCGCAAACCATTGACCAGGCGCTCCGGGACTCCCGCTACGACCCGCGCGAACTGGAGCAGGTTGAGGAGCGGTTGTTCGCCCTGCGTGCTGCCTCGCGCAAATACAATGTGGCCCCTGACGCGCTGGCCGTGCAGGCGGAGAAATATGCCAGCGATCTGGCGGCGCTTGATGCCGGGGAGCAGCGCCTTGCAGCCCTCGCCAAAGCCGCCAAGGCCGCGCAGGGCGCTTATGATGCTGCCGCCAAAGTGCTATCTGCCAAGCGCTTGGCCGCGGCGTTGGAACTCGACAAGGCTGTAACGGGCGAGCTCGCACCCCTCAAGCTCGAACGCGCGCGCTTCATGACGCAGGTCGAGCCCGAGCCCGGTGCGCACGGGCCAGAAGGCATCGACCGCGTTGAATTCTGGGTGCAGACCAATCCGGGCACCCGCGCCGGGCCTTTGATGAAGGTGGCCTCGGGTGGCGAGCTTGCGCGCTTCATGCTGGCGCTCAAAGTTGTGCTGGCGGATCGTGGCTCGGCGCCCACACTTGTCTTCGACGAGATCGACACGGGCGTTGGTGGCGCGGTGGCGGACGCCATCGGCCAGCGTCTGGCGCGCTTGGCCGGCAAGGTGCAGGTGCTGGCTGTCACACACGCGCCGCAAGTCGCGGCTCGCGCTGTGGGACATTTCAGGATTGCCAAAGCCGTCACGAAGGAGGGTGGCGCGGATGAGCGGGTCGCGACCCGCATTACGCCGCTTGAACTTGAGTCCCGCCGTGAGGAAATCGCCCGCATGCTGTCGGGCGCGACCATCACGGACGAGGCCCGTGCGGCCGCCCGCGCCTTGCTGGACGCGGGCTAGCTTTTTAGTTTTTAGAACTCGAAGAGCTTCGCCGGATTGTCGACGAGAACCTTCTGCTGCCAGTCCGGCTCCGGCATGAACAGCGGAATGAGATCGACCAGATCGCCGTCGTTGGGCATCGACTTCACATTGGGATGCGGCCAGTCCGTGCCCCAGATGACGCGGTCGGGCGCTGTTTCCACAACCTTGCGGGCGAAGGGCACCGCATCCGTGAAGGGCGGACCCATGGAGGACACGCGCTCACAGCCGCAGACCTTCACCCAGCACTTTTCATCGCGCTTCATCTGGTCAATCAGCACTTGGAACGGCTTTTGGTCGAGGCCATCGGAGGCCTTGACGCGGCCCATGTGATCGATCGTGTAGATCACCGGCAGCTTGGCGAGCATGGGGGCATATTCGGGCAGGTCGATCGCATCAAAATGCACGTCGATATGCCAGCCCATGGGCGCAATCATCGCCACCACGCGATCAAACACGCGCATGTCCGGGACACCGCCCAGATGCTTCACAAAGTTGAAGCGGCAGGCGCGGAATCCGCCTTCGTGCAGCTCCCGTAGGCCTTTTTCAGTGATTGAGTCATCGATGTTGGCAACAGCGCGATAGGTGCCGTTGCTTTCCTTGATCGCGTCGAGCGCAACGCGATTGTCCGTGCCATGCACGCTGGCGTTGACGATGACGGCGCGGCCGATGCCGAGAATCTTGTGCAGCTTGCGAAAGTCTTCGACCGGCGCATCCGGCGGAATATAAGGCGCACCCTTGGCATAAGGGTATTTTGAGCCCGGCCCGAAAATGTGCGTGTGCGCGTCGGTGGCGAGCGGCGGCAGTTTGAACTTCGGGGTCTTGGTGTTGGGATCGGGCCCGGGGATCGTCGGCTTGGCGCTTGTCATTTTAAAAGTTCCTCCTGAGAGATTTGATTATTCGGCCGCGCGGGCAGCGGGCAGTGGCTTTTTGTCAGCGCCGCGCTCCTGGGCATCGGCAACCGAAAGACAAAGCTGCGGATCAAGTCCGATATCTTCCACCATCATGGCCGCTTCGCGCATCTCGGCCGCGCGGCGAATGCCATGCTGCTTGATCCGGCCCGCCATATATCTCGCAAGGTCTGCGAAATCGGTTCCGGGAAAGGACTTGTTGAGGCTACCGTAGACTTCAGCCTCGACATCCCAGGCCTTTGCCGCCTGCGCGCAATCCGAGATCAGCGCCTCGATTCCCTTGATCATGATCGAGCGGCAGAGCTTCATCGCCGAAGCGCGTCCAGGCTCAGTCGTCACAGCCTCGACATTCATGCCAAGCCCGTTGAGCAACGCGGCCGCGTCAGCCGCAGCCGGGCCGCCCGCGAGGATCGGAACTTTCAGGCCAGGGCCAGGGACGGGCGCCATCACAGCGCCTTCCACATAGGATGCGCCAATGGCATTGACCGCTGCGGCCGCCGCTTTCTTGGTGCCGGGCGAGGCGGAGTTGATGTCGAAGAAGATTTGCCCGGGCTTCAGATAGGTCGATGCCTGCTGCGCCACGAAGGCGGCAGACGATGCGGTCACCGCTGATATGATCACGCGCGCCGAAGACGCTGCATTGGCCGGGTTGGCAGCCGGGCGAACGCCCATCGCGCGCGCTTCCGCCTGAAGGGCCGGGCCCCGGATCGGATCATCGAAAAGGATGTCGTAAGCGGCGATCTCAAGATCGCCTTGTGCCAGAAGTTCGGTTGCGAAAATGCGGCCCACTTCCCCAAACCCCACGATGGCAAATTGCAATCGGTTGGTCATGACGGTGCGCTCCCGCTGTTGATGGCTCATCATTCTTTGGAGGAGGTCGCGGACAGAATCAAGCGGCGCACGCGACCACTATGTTTGTCCGCCCGCATGGTCGGGATCGATCAAGCTATGCCGTTGGAGGCGGAGGTCAGAGCCCGAGTGTCGCGCGGACGTCCCGCAGCTGGCCGACTTTCTCGTTGGCGAGGCGGCGGGCCTCGTCCGTGATGGCCGACGCGGCTTCCTTCTCAGACGTCAGAATGTCGGCGTCAAACCGCGCAGCGGTCAGTTCCTCAACCGGAATGGCCTTCTCTGCCAGGATCGTCAGGCCTTTGGCGGAAATGTCGGCAAAGCCACCGCCGACGAAGAGCTGCGAGAGCTTGCCATCGCCGGCGTCAACCTTCACGACGCCGACCCGCAGGACGGCCATTGTCGGCGCGTGCTGGGCAAGAACCGTAAACTCGCCTTCCGAGCCCGGCACGACGACCGAGTCGACGGAACCCGAGAACAGCAGCTTCTCTGGTGAGACAAGTTCAAAGTGAAAAGCGGCCATCACAAGGTTCCGATATCGCAGGTGCAGAGCAAGCGCCCCGCTGAAACGTCACTGGCCCGAACCACCGGGCGGCGTCGCTGATAGGCAGCTGCGCCAGCCCGGACGGGCGTTCACACTCAGGCAGAAGCTGCGAGCTTCTGAGCCTTTTCCATCGCCTCTTCGATCGTGCCGACCATGTAGAAGGCCGCCTCGGGGAGGTGATCGTACTTGCCTTCGACAAGGCCTTTGAAGCCCTTCAGGGTGTCGGCGAGCGAAACGAGCTTGCCGGGCGAGCCGGTGAAGATTTCGGCCACGTGGAAGGGCTGCGACAGGAAGCGCTCGATCTTGCGGGCGCGCGCCACGCTCAGCTTGTCCTCTTCCGACAGTTCGTCCATGCCCAGAATGGCGATGATGTCCTGCAGCGACTTGTAGCGCTGGAGAGTCGACTGCACCTTACGGGCGATGTCGTAATGCTCTTCACCAACCACCAGCGGTGACAGCATGCGCGAGGTCGAGTCGAGCGGGTCGACGGCCGGGTAGATGCCCTTTTCCGCAATCGAACGCGACAACACGGTCGTTGCGTCCAAGTGGGCGAAGGAGGCCGCGGGGGCCGGATCGGTCAGATCGTCGGCGGGCACGTAAATGGCCTGCACCGAGGTGATCGAACCCTTTGTTGTGGTGGTGATGCGTTCCTGCAGCGCGCCCATGTCGGTCGCGAGCGTGGGCTGGTAACCCACGGCTGATGGAATACGGCCAAGGAGCGCGGACACTTCGGAACCGGCCTGCGTGAAGCGGAAAATGTTGTCGACGAAGAAGAGCACGTCCTGGCCCTGATCGCGGAAATCTTCCGCCACAGTGAGACCGGTCAGCGCCACGCGGGCGCGCGCACCCGGAGGCTCGTTCATCTGGCCGTACACCAGAGCGCACTTCGAGCCTTCGCCGCCGCCCTTCTGGTTGACGCCGCCTTCGATCATTTCGTGATAGAGATCGTTGCCTTCACGCGTGCGCTCACCCACGCCCGCGAACACGGAATATCCACCGTGCGCCTTGGCGATGTTGTTGATGAGTTCCATGATCAGCACGGTCTTGCCGACGCCAGCGCCGCCGAAGAGGCCGATCTTGCCGCCCTTGGCGTAGGGCGCCAGAAGGTCGACGACCTTGATGCCTGTTTCCAGGATCTGGGCTTCCGTTGACTGCTCGGCGTAGGACGGTGCGTCCTGATGGATAGCGCGGCGGGCAGTGGTGTTCACCGGGCCAGCTTCGTCCACCGGCTCGCCGATGACGTTGATGATGCGGCCAAGGCAGGCAGCGCCGACGGGCACCATGATCGGGGCGCCTGTGTCGAGCACCGGCTGGCCACGCATCAGGCCTTCCGACGTGTCCATGGCGATGCAGCGCACGGAGCTTTCACCCAGATGCTGGGCGACTTCCAGAACAAGGCGGTTGCCATTGTTGCTGGTTTCGAGCGCGTTCAGAATTTCCGGCAGATGGCCGTCGAACTTCACGTCGACGACGGCGCCGATCACCTGGGTGATGCGGCCGGTGGGCTGGTTTGCTGCGGCATTCGCCATGGTCAACGTCCTCTTGACTGTTACGGTCAGAGCGCTTCAGCGCCCGAGATAATTTCGATGAGTTCCTTGGTGATCATGGCCTGACGCGAGCGGTTATAAAGCTGCGTCTGCTTCTTGATCATGTCGCCCGCGTTGCGGGTGGCATTGTCCATCGCGCTCATGCGCGCACCCTGCTCGGAAGCAGCGTTTTCGAGCAGCGCACGGAACACCTGAATGGAGATGTTGCGCGGCAGCAGGGTTTCGAGAATTTCGTCCTGCCCCGGCTCGTATTCGTAAGAGGCGGCCGGGCCAGTTGACGCGGCGGCTGTCGGGATTTCCGCCGGGATCAAGCTCTGGGCGGTCGGGAACTGCGCGATCACCGACTGGAAGCGCGAGAAGAAGATGGTGCACACGTCAAAGGCACCAGCCTCGAACATGGTAATCACCTTCTTGGCGATCTCGTCCGCATTCTCGAAGCCGACCTGCTTGAGCGAGCGCAAATCCACCAGTTCGATGATCTGCTTTTCAAACTGGCGGCGGAGCTGGTCGTAGCCCTTCTTGCCGACGCAGATGATCTTGACTGTCTTGCCCTGCGCCATCAGCGACGTGGCGTGCTCGCGGGCGAGACGCACGATCGATGAGTTGAATGCGCCGCACAGGCCACGCTCAGCAGTGCAGATCAGCAGCAGATGCACGTCATTCTTGCCATTGCCGGCGAGCAGGGCGGGGGCGTTTGACCCCGGTGCGCTGCCACCAGCCAAATTGGCCAGAACCGCGCCCATGCGCTCGGCATAGGGACGCGCAGCCTCAGCCGCCATCTGGGCACGACGCAGCTTTGCCGCCGCGACCATTTGCATGGCTTTGGTGATCTTCTGCGTCGCCTTCACGGAAGCGATGCGATTCCGCAGATCCTTCAAGGAGGGCATTGGTGCTCTCTCTTTGCCCGAACGATTACGTCTGTTTCGGGCGATGGTCAGGGATCTTGCACGTCCCCCAGATGGGAGAGGTGCAAGAGATCAACGAGATCAGGCGAAAGACTTGGTGAACGCCTCGACGATGCTCTTCAGCTTCGCCTCGGAATCCGACGACAGATCCTTGGACGTCTGGATCGCAGTCAGAAGATCGACGTTCTTCGACCGCAGGGTTGCGAGCAGGCCGTCTTCATACGCGCGGATCCGGGCAACCGGGATGGCATCGAGATAACCGTTCACGCCAGCGTAAATCACGCAGACCTGTTCTTCCATCTTCAGCGGCGAGAACTGCGGCTGCTTCAGAAGCTCGGTCAAGCGTGCGCCACGGTTCAGCAGGCGCTGGGTCACAGCGTCCAGATCCGAACCGAACTGCGCGAAGGCGGCCATTTCACGATACTGGGCGAGCTCGCCCTTGATTTTGCCGGCAACCTTCTTGGTGGCCTTGGTCTGCGCGGCGGAGCCGACGCGCGACACGGACAGACCGACGTTCACGGCCGGACGAATG
>CAIZGQ010000193.1 GCA_903932565.1 uncultured Hyphomicrobiales bacterium | reverse complement strand
CGCCCTGAGTGAGACGAGCAGCCTTCGTAGCCCAGCTCCTTGAACAGCACGACGAACCAGTTGACGATGCTGTTGGGCTGCATGCGTCCACCGCGAAATGACCGGATTAACGGCCCACTTGGCGCTTCTCCTTTTTTCAACCGGAGCAGGGCGCTCTTCAGGTCCGCATGCAATGGCACGCGGCGTCCCGACCCACCCTTGGCTATCGTATCTGGAACGGAGACGAGATCGGCAATCTTTCCTCTCGCGTCCAAAATCATAGACCATTCAAGACGGGCTATTTCGCAGGCCCGTAGACCGGCTTTGACCGAAAGCAGAACGATCACCTGATCTCTGTCTGGGTAGGACGATGTGATGCGAACATGTCGCAAGATGCGTCGCAGCATCATTGGCGAGATGCGTTTGGCTTGGCGACCGGCCATCAAAGGCTCCTGTGGTTTGAGGTTGATCTGATGGGGTCAGTATTCATCGGCGAGCATGATCGTCAGCACGCGTGTCGTCACGCGTGGATCTGCGGGGTCCGGCGAGTGGATCCGAATAGAGCGGTCGAAATAATCGATCTTGAACACAACCCGCTGCCCCGCCGCCTCGAAGATCCCGACGTCGTGCTCGCCATGGGGGTCATTGTATTCCGAGAACGCGTTGAACTCGCGGACAGCGGTCAGGATGGCGGCAACCTGTTGGTCTTCGAGATTTTGAATACCGTCCGTGCAGACAATGACGCCGCCAACAAAGGTGGTTCTAAGTTGATCATTGAGCTGACGAATGCGCGGGGCGGTGGTGAATGTCACTGACATAGCTATGCTCCTGTTTGAGTTGGTTGAGCGTGCGTTTTGAATCGAAAGGGGAGGCTCGATGGCCGCCCCTTTCGAAGGATTTGCTGGTGGTTCAGAGCGCTGGGTACAGCAGCGCGATGTGCTCTCGGGTTCGCGTGATGCGTCCTTCCTCTGGGTAGTCTCGCCATTTGAGGGTGAGCTTTGGGCCATTGATTTGAATGACGATGGCCTCATACCAACCGTCAGCCACGTTGGCCTTATCGAGGTCCGCAGCGAGCACAGTTGCGCCTACCTTGATCTGATCCCAGTGGGCTGGGGTGAGCTCTGGCGTCTTGGGCGATGCTGGAGGCGGGGCAGGGGGCAGTGGGGCCATCGTTGCAGTTCCTTTGGCGGTTGGTGGGCTGGCGGATTGGATTGGCGTTGTCGAGGCTGTTACGGCTGCTTGAGCGGCCGGCTTTGGCACCTCAGTCGAGCCCGACCGGGCGGCCGCGTCGGCGTTTGGGAGCGGCCAGGTCGGCACGCTCCAATCGTTCGTGATTTGTTCCTTTACTGATTGTTTTGCCGGATCCTTGGAAAGGCTCTCCGGTTTGGTAGGGGAGGGGGCGGCGATAGCGGAAGCCGCCTCTGTATCGGGAACCCGCACAGGAGGCTTGGCGGCATCCAGAAGGTTTTTGAGCTTGGTCAGGGCGTCGCGCGGCACGTCGTGAAGAGTGGCGCCGCCACCCGGCTTCAGCTGCCCCTGCCGAAGCGTCTCGGCCAAAGTCGTGGCCGAAATGGCTTCGAAGTCGATCACAGACATCGCGTTGGCCGCCGCAAAGATCCGGGCAGCCTTGGCATGGTCGGCATTGAACCAACCGGCTTGAGCTGAATTGCTATTTGGTATCTGGCCAAAGACGATGACAGCGCCTGAGGGTATTTTTGGAGGTGAGTTGATTTTCTGCATTGCAAAAGCTCTAGTTGGAGGAGTATACAGGATCAGTCAAAAGCATTCATACTTCAGCAACATCAGATTAAATTTAGATATTGCCTTTTTATACTATGATACTACTCAAATCTTGTCAAATATGAATATTTGCCTATTTTTGCGGCAAGGCCGCGGCGCTGACTTAACGTGTGATCGTGCGAAACTTATTAGTCGCCAGCTGAAGAGAAACGTTTCGTGAGCCGCATTCCGACCAATTGATGGGATTGGTTCTGTTGATGCCTGTGAGGCGGCCGGTTCGTTCCAAGTCAGGAGTGCATAGTCGATGCAAGGCGATCTACGACCCGGTGCCGAGCAAGCGAGAGCGATATGAACCATGGCAGGTCTCCGGGGGCGAGAGCGAAGCCTGGGGAGTTTAGCTGGCAACCTGGTTTTGGTTCATAACTCGAGGACGTTTCGCAATTTTGGCGATTGTGGCTCGCGAGCATCCGACAGCGGTCTGAATTTCAGAATATGAGAGCCCGCCTTTCAGCATTTTCGCGATGCCGTTGTTGCGTTCGGTACACTCTGGCCTGCCCAGAGACTTTCCGGCAGCCCCGGCTTGGGCTTGGGCTTGGGCTTGACCTTGAATTTATCTGCGCCTGCGGTCTTCGTAATCCTTCCTTGAAATCGCAGCCAGCATGGACCAAAGCATTCCATTTACTGCTTCGAACATCCGCTGTCTGGCCAGCTTGCGCAAAGCGTCCAGCAGGCCAGACAGCGGATGCCCCAGACGGGTTTTCAAGTAGGCGGTTGGCGTCTCCTATGCGCCAGAACCAGACACCGCACCTGTCGCACAGATAAGAATAAAAGACGCACCAATTGAGACAACCTGCAAGCTGCCCGCTGTCTGTGAGCTAAGTGGTGTAGTCTAGTTTTTTCTCTTTAAAACTTGTCTCGCGTTAGTATTTTTGGTTCTCAAGTCATACATATTTACCGTGCTCGTTGTGCTGTAAGTTAAATGATCGGTCTTAAGTTTACGCGGCGGGGGAGACGTACCTCCTCTACCACCATTTTTAGGTTTGCCGACGACATCAAGAACCCCAGTAGCAGCATGGTTGATAATTTTCGAACGCGCGGAGCTCGCCGGGACGAACAAACAGGTAGATACAACAAAAGTTAGAATTCCGCCGCCGAGCAGCAGGACAGATGCACGAATCTTCATGGCGTTTCCCTTCAGCGGCGCGTCCGATTGGGCCTCATTGATCCAAAAGGTATGGAACCAGAAATCAGTTAGGCCTTGGGGGACGATACATCAGTACGGGTCCAGCGGCTAAACTCCAGTTTGGGTCACAAGCGGCGTTGGCGGCACGTCGTCCGCCTCGCCCGCTGTTACTCAGAGAGCCGACATTGCCCCCGCCTTGCAGATATCAAGACTTTAGCCAGCAAGCTTACGTGCTCATCGCCCAGTCAAAAAGTAAGCTGAAATTGAACGAAGCGGTTAGCGCGTTCGTTCTGCCTTTACCAATAGAGGCTGCTCGTGTGATTGGTGTCATCCCGTACAAGAGGCTTATCACATTGGTCCTGTTTGACCTCGGCTCTGTCGAAGAATGGCAGGGCCGCTATTGACGGGCTGCCGTGGCCTAGCAGCTGGAAACCTGATGCCGCGCGTGGCCGCGAGCCGCGCATGGCAAAAAGGCAGCGAGCAGGATTAGCCGCCGCTCTCGGGCACTGGAATTGGCACCATAGTCCGCCGCCTCGCCGAGACGACAAACGACAGCAATTGCCAGAGGAATAAGACGCAGATGAACCCGATCAGCACGCCGCTGATGGGATGAACGACGAAGGTGCTGAAGCTGCCACGGCTCAGCAGCATGGAGCGGCGGAAATTCTCTTCCAGCATCGGGCCCAGGATAAAGCCCAGCATCAGTGGCGCCGGATCAAGTTTCAGTCTGAGAAAGATATAGCCGAGGACACCGAAGATTGCGGTGACGTAAATCTCGTTCAGGCTGTTGTTCACGCTGTAGGTGCCAATGCAGCAGAAGAACAGGATGGACGGAAACAGCGCACTGTAGGGAATCTTGAAGACCGACAGCCAGTAGCGGACAAGTGGCACGTTGAGAACCAGCAGGAACACATTGCCGATCCACATGCTGGCGACCAGACCCCAGAACAGATCGGGATGGGTCTTGATCATATCCGGGCCCGGCTGGATGCCGTTGATGACGAAAGCGGCCATCATGAGTGCCATCACCGCATTCTCGGGGATGCCCATGCTCATCAGCGGGATGAAACTCGTGCGGGCGGCTGCCTCATCGGCAGCGGCCTGACCGGCAACGCCTTCAATCGCACCCTCGCCGATTTCATGCCGATACTTGCTGACTTTCTTGTCAACCGCATAGGCTGCAAACTGCGCGATCACTGGACCACCGCCCGGCATGAGCCCGAGCACCGAGCCAACCACACTGCCGCGCAGGGCACTGGGAATGATGCGCTTGAATTCAGCCCAGGTCGGGATGAGCTTGATTTCGCCGTTGAACGGTGTGCGTTTGTCTTTGTTGTCGAGGTTCTTGGTAATCTCGGCGATGCCAAAGCAGCCCAGCGACAGGCTGACAAGACCGATCCCGTCGAACAGAGAGGTGATGCCCATGGTGAATCGTTGGGTTCCACTCGTCACATCGGTGCCGATCTGGCCAAGAAGAACGCCGACGAAACACATCCCAAGTCCGTCCAGTACCGATCCCGTCGTCACAAAGCTCACGCACACAAAGCCCAGCAGGACGAGGGAACAATAGTCGGTCGGACCAAATAGGAGCGCCACTTCGCTGAGCACGGGCGCGAGCCAGGCCAGCACCAGAATTGCCACGGTCCCGCCGATGAAGGACGAAAAGCCTGCGGTGAACAGGGCAAGTCCCGTCTTCCCCTTCAGCGTCATGGCATAGCCATCGATGCAGGCAACGATACTTGCAGCGTGCGGGATCTTCATGGTGATCGCGCTGACGTTGTCGCCATATTGCGCACCGTAATAGATGCCGGCCAGCATAATGAGTGCACCACCCGTGGGCAGCGAATAGGTGAGCGGCAGGAGCAGGCTGATAGTGGCCAGCGGACCAAGGCCCGGCAGCAGGCCGACCAGCGTGCCGATGGTGCAGCCAGCCGCACAGAACAACAGGTTCTGGATAGTCAGCGCATGGCTGAAGCCGAAGGAGAGATTGTTGATAACGTCCACGGTCTGGCCTCAGTAAAGCGGGAGCTGAAAGCCAAGACCAAGCCGCATTGCCAGCGCGATGGCAGCTAGAAACAGGGCGACCTTGAGAGCACGCGAAAACGAAAAATCATCTGCCGCATAAGAGGCCATCATCACCATGACGACGAGTCCCACGAGCATGTTGACGTACTCAGAGAGTACGGCGAAGGCAACGAGGCTGGCCGAAACAAGCGCGATATTGCGCCAGTTGAAGGTGAAGGGCCGCGCGTCGGTAAACCAGGTGCGCACAACAATGGCACTGCCGATTACGAGCAGAAGACCGCAGACAATGAGCGGAAATGCCCCGGAGCCTGCATGGCTGAACGAACCAAAGGGATAGCTACGTGCCTGTATGCCGAAAAACAGAGCTATTGCGATAAGACAAATGCCCTTGGCCAAATTCTGGTTGATCGTCATGCCTCCCCCATTACGCGTGCGTTGCTCTTGTATACCTCCCGCATCGCTCGTCCACTGTACATGTCCGTCGTCAGATGATTTGAGACTGTGCTGGCGTTCTGCGAAGGGAGGCTCTGGCTCATCAGGAGTTAGAGGTTAGGCGACTTGCGTTCGGTGCTGCAAGCGGCGGTTTGCGATGGTTATGCGTTTCATATGTTGTCGCTCAGCGAGGATCGTATCAGCTCTGCCAAAGTAAACATCAGCCACTTTGAGTCTGATCGTGTTCACGGTTCTGCTGGGCGAGGCAATCAGCAGCTTCTCCGGCGGCAGTTCTGAGCCAGACAGCGGCAGCGGGCTGAAATCCACTCTCGATACTGATCCGCTTTCCCATCAGATCCGCCGGTCTTGAAATATTCTTTTTGGTATCGATGAAGATAAATCCATACCGAAATCGGTGATGGGGAATATTGGCAAGGCCAGATAGGGATGGCCCTGTTCGCGTGCCATGAAGTTGATGGCGTCAGATCGGTTCCTTTTCGATCGTCCCGTTGGAGCGGACATACCACATCTCGGAGGTCATGGGTTTGTCGGCCAAGCGATCGACCATCCAGTCGGCGACCAGTGTCGGGGGGTAAGGACCCATGTTGGCGGATGCGACGTTTCCAACAGCGTGGCGAGATTCCTGATAAAGGACGAAACGCTTGGGTCCCGGCATAGTCCTGAGAAGACGCTCCGTATGTTCTAGAGGACTTAGCTCTTCAGCCTCGCCTGCGACGCAAAGATAGGGCCGCTGCATCTTCTCAACCTGACCTTCCCAAGTCAGCGACTTGGCAAAGACATCGAACTCGGCCTCCTTGTCATAGCCTGTGTAGTACATCATGCGCTTTTTGTAGGTCGGCGATGATGTTTCGAGCAAAGTATGAAAGCCAGGTTCATGGCAGACGGCATTAACGGCGCAGGCCTTGATGCGCGGTTCGTTGGATGCAACCAGGGTAGCCGTAAAGGAGCCGAAGCTGTTCCCAAAAAGACCAATTCGTGTCGCGTCGATTTCCGGACGTGCAACGGCCCAGTCAACGATTTTCTTGCCGGCCGCGATAAAATTCTCGACGCTTGCTGTGTAGCCAAGAATGCGCGCCTCGGCCTGGCCCGGTCCATCGACGGCCAATACCGCCATGCCGCGCGATAGCCAGCGATCATTGCTGAGCGAGACGAAGATTTCTTTGAATGTGTCGAGGCCCGGCAGCGATATCACAAGCGGAACTTTTCCACCCGTGTAGTTCGGTGGAAGGTGCAGCCAGCCGGGCAGCTTCTTGCCCTGAAAGGGGATCCAGACCGCCTCGACCTTATGGTCGGACAGCTCCGCATATTTTGCGTAAGATTCGCGCTTCTTGTCATTGATCTCGACAATAGGACCGGTGACCGAATGATAAGGCCACATGGCTGCGCCCCACAGGATTGCTGCCATGAAGTAATTGTCGCGCGCTGTGACCGTATGTCCTTCAAGCAGGGCTGCATTCGCCTTGGCTTCGCGTCGCTTTGCAACGTCCTCGAAAGCAGGTCCGATATCTGCGAACTTTTTCACCTTGTTGCGAATGATCTCGAAATCGGGTCCCGCCTCAATGCCGCAGGGTGCATTGAAATAACGCGACCGCGGCTGGTCCCAGTCAATTCCGTTGGCCGCGATCACATTGTCCAGAATCCAGCGCTGATCGATCCAGCGACGAACTTCTGGGCCGCCTTCATCCTCGCCAAGTTTCCCAAATCTTCCGCTCATGGGTCCGCTCCATTCATGATCTTGTCGGCTTTTGGCTTAGGCTGATTATCTCCTCACCATTCAAAACGGCCAGCGTGGCATTCACGATGCCCTGATAGTCGGTGCATCGGCACAGATTGCCCGATAGCGCATGACGTACCTGCGCTTCGGTGACGGTCATTCCGGCGCTTTTCGTTTGCAACTCCGTGAGCACCATGAGCACGCCGGATGTACAAAAGCCACACTGCAGGCCGTGATAGCTTTCAAGTGCCGCCTGCTTAGGGCCACGTGAGCCATTTAGCGCTGCAAGGCCTTCGATCATTCGGATGTTCCATTTGTTTGCCAGTGCGGCAAGCATAAGGCATGAGCGTATGGATATGCCATCGGCCAACACCGTGCTGGCAGCGCAGACGCCACACCCGCTTGACCGGTCTTCCACTATTTATGCACGAACGAGAATCCCTTTAAAATGAGGCAATCGCCTTAATCTTAATGCTGGACAATAATTGGTACAAAACCTAATTTTGGTACATTGCCTTGGTTTTGTAATGGAGCGCTCCCATGAATGCGGCAGCCGCGCGACGATGCAAAATGGCGCTGGTCTTTGGTGTCCTGCTCGCATTTGGGGAATTCCACAGCGCGCAGGCGCAGACCTATCCGACCCACGCGATCAAATTTGTCGTGAGTTTTTCTGCCGGTGGATTCGTCGACACCGTCGCGCGCATTGTGGGGCAAAAGCTTTCGCAGCGTCTGGGTCAGCCGGTTGTCATTGAAAACAAACCCGGTGCGGCCGGGAACATTGCACATCGGTTTGTTTCGGGCGCAGCGCCAGATGGTTATACGATACTGGCAACGTCGACGGCTCTGGCAATCAATGAAACCCTGTATCCCACGCGTGGCTATGTGGGGACTGATTTCTCCCCGGTTGCAATCGTCGCCACGACACCGGAAATCCTTGTTGGAAATGCTACGGGTCCGGCCTCGCTCAAGGAGGTGGTCGCCAATGCTAAGACCAATCCAACCAACTTTGGTACGGCGGGCGCCGGCAGTGCGTCGTTCATCGTTATTGAATATTTTTTCAAGGAACTTGCAAAAGCGCAGGCAACGCACATCCCGTTTCAAGGTGGCGCGCCATTGCTGAATGCAATCCTCGGCAAGCATATTGAACTTGCTGGTGCGGCAATGGCCGGCGGTTTTGTTCCTCAGGTTCAGTCAGGCGCGTTGCGGGGTCTGGCGATTGCGAGCGACAAGCGTGTCGCGGTTGTGCCGGATGTGCCGACCTATGCCGAGCTTGGATATCCCGATTTCACGGCTGTTTCCTGGGCGGGTTTTTTTGCTCCAACCGGTACACCGCCCGCAATCATGGCGATGCTGAATCACGAGATTGAAGAGATCATGAAAGATCCTGAGATTGTCTCCAAAATCACCCCGGCAGGTTACGATCCGATTTACGGGACAACGGCTGAAGCAGACGCCTTGTTTCGTAAGGATATTACAAAATGGCGTCAGATGATCGAGGCCATTGGGTTGCGAGTTGAATAAGACCGCTGCGGTCTTTGTTCGTGAGCAACCGCGAGCAGAAACGTCGCGGGGACTGCGTAGGTCTGGCGACGCCGATCAAGTCGGATGACATGGCACCAAGAGGGTTTGATGAGTAGTCTGCGGTTCGCTGCAATCTCCTGGAGGTCCTGTCAGTCCGCGATGCGGGGGGGCTTTTTGCGCAGGGCTATGCTGGATATCCTGCGCGTGGGATGTGCCATTGGGGCCGTTGCGCTTGTCGCCAATGTTGCCACGGTTCAAGCGGATGCAAAGCCAATCAAGATTATCGTGCCCTCCACGCCGGGAGGCGGAGCGGATGTGGTGGCACGTCTGCTAGCAGATCAGATCAGCCGAACTCAAAACGTGACGATGATTGTCGAGAACAAGCCGGGCGGCGGCAATGTTATCGGCATCGAGGCGGTCGCACGGGCTGAGCCAGACGGAAATACTGTTCTGATCAGCACGCCGGAGTTTGTCATCAATCCGCATTTGCGGAACCAGAACTACGATCCGCTGAAAGGCTTCGAGCAAGTTTGCTATCTTGCTAGCGCGCCTCAGGTGATCGTGGTCAACGCGGCTTCACCCCTCCGCAGCTTTCAGGAGTACCTGGATGATGCGCGGAAGAATCCGGGAAAGCTGAACCTCGCAAGTACCAGCCCTTCATCCAGTCCTTATATCGCGTTTGATGCATTGAAGCGAGCCGCCAAAGTCGATGTACTCTATGTTCCGTTTCAGGGATCGGCACCTGCGATCAATGCGCTGCTCGGGAATCACGTCACGTCGGCATTAGTCAGCTACCCGAATGTATTGGCTCAAATCCAGGCCGGTCAGCTACGCGCCCTCGCCGTTACCTCCGCCAACCGTATCGATGATTTGCCCGCCATTCCCACTGTGGCTGAATCGGGTTTCCCCGGCTTTGAGGCGGAACTTTGGTTCGGGGCTGCCGTGCCAGCTACGACGCCCCCAGAGGCGATTGCCCAACTCTCCTCCTGGTTCAAGTCAGCGCTCGATGTGCCTGAGATCAAGGCGCGGCTCAAGGCGGTAGGCCTATCCGCAGTGGGAACCTGCGGATCGGATTTCGCGCGGTTCATAAAGGACGAGTTTAACAAATACGAACGCCAAATCCAGGAGGCCGGTATTTCGGAAAAATAATCCATCAGGCTCCGCTGTCGAGAGACGAGATTGAACTGATCTGCGCAGTCCGGACAGCCCCGCGCAATAAGGCAAAGCTGCCGAACGTCAGCTAACTTTCGGGATAATATGTTCCGGAAGCAATTTGCAGAATTCGGCGATGTCGCAGGCGCGGGTGAACCAGACACGCTCCTTCTGCATGTGATTGATGCAATGCGCGAGGGCTTTTCGCAAAGGCCGCATTCGATAAGGTTGACCGCAAATGTAGGGATGCAGGGAGACCGACATGACGAGGGGCGCAGCTTCTGATCTGACCAACATTTCCTCGAACTGGTCCACGATCATGTCTGCAAATTCACGTCCGGTATGGTCGCGATGGACCGTCGCGCCGATATCATTCAGCTCCATCGGATACGGAACGGACAGAAGCGGACCGGAGCGCGTCTTCATCCAGACCGGCTGGTCGTCAAGTGGCCATCCCAGGCTGTGGTCATAGCCAGCTTCCACAAGAAGGTCAGGTGTTACAGGCGTTTCCGCTGCCCCAGGTCCCATCCAGCCGCGTGGCGCAGCGCCGAATGCGTCGGCGATGACTTTGGTCGCATCCGCGATCATGCGAGCCTCATCATGCTCCCAAACGCCAGCAAGATTTTCGGCATTGGTTCGTCCATGAGCGCAAATATCGTCGCCGCGCATTTTCAATCGGTCGATAACCTGCGGATATAATTCACAAACCATGCTGTTGAGAAGAATTGTTGCGGGCAGCTTCAATTCCTCCAGGACATCAAAGACGTGCCATATGCCGACGCGAAGCCCATAATCACGCCATGCATAATTGCGTTGTGTCTGTGGTGCGCCGCCCCTGTTATGCGGATCGGCGCCCTTGCCAGACATGAAGGCAAAATGCTCCACGTTGAGACCTATGTAGAATGCAAGCTGCTTTTTGCCCGGCCATTCATATTTGGCTCTCTCGAAAACGGGAGAGTAGGGATAGCGCGCGTGGCTTGGCAGTTTGAGCATAGATGCCGTCCTTTTCGAAAACCCGAAATGCGTCCGCTCATGCCTTGGCGGTAGATGCGATACCCTTCAGGTAGGTCAAGGTTTCATCCGCCGAGACGATATCAGCGTATTTCTGGCCAAGATCAAAAGCATTAGCGTCGAAGACGGACTGGCTTCGATCGGCCACGGCTTCGCGAACGACCATGGGGCGAATGTCACGCATGAAGGCGTCCGTTGCTGTTGCGCGCACGCATCCACTCAGACTCGTTCCGCAGAGCAGCAGAGTATCGATATTCTGCACCCCGAGAAAGACCTCGAGATCCGTGCGGAAAAACGCACTTGGTCGCCACTTGCGGATCACGCGATCTCCGGGCTTTGGCGCCAGTTCGTCAACAATGGCGGCACCTCTGCTGCCTTCGATCTGCACGCCGCGCAGGCCATGGTGCTTCATCTTCAATCGCCAGAGACCAGCACTTGATCCGTCACTGGCGACCAGCCCCTGCGTGTATATGACGGGAACGCCGGCAAGGCGTGCGGCAGTTGACAGCTTCAGGATCGGCTCATAGGCGAAGCGAATGGAGGGAAAAAGTGTCGTCGGGGCGTCGGGGTCACAAAAGTCGTTCTGCATATCGATCAGAAGCAGGGCCGGTTTCTGGCCAAAGCCGATACGCTGGCCCATGCCCTGGCGCTCATAGAGTTCGTGCGCGTCATTCGTCTGCATAGCTCTCTCCGTGGCGTTGGAATTCAGTTTGCTGTTGTCTCTGTGTCCGCTGCCGTGCGTGTGGCCTGCTCCAGGAGAAGGTCGACATGACGGCGATATTCGTTGAATGCTGGCGAGGTGGGATCACGTGGCCGGGGCAGGTTGATCGCCAAATCCTCGATAATGCGACCCGGTCTTGCGGACATTGCCAGAACGCGGTCCCCAAGCAGGACAGCCTCTTCCACGCTATGTGTGATGAAGAGGATCGTGAGATTGAGAAGTTTTGCAAGACGTCCGAGTTCTGCCTGCAAGGTCGAGCGCGTCTGCGCGTCCAGGGCTGCAAATGGCTCGTCCATGAGTAGGATTTTTGGCTCGTTGACCAGTACTCGGGCGAGCGCGGCGCGTTGGCGCATGCCGGCCGAGAGTTCATGCGGGTAGCGTGATTCTGCAGCAGTCAGCCCCACGGTGCGGAGCATGGAATTCACATGCTCGCGCATGACGTCATTTTGGATGCCGCGCTCACGCGGACCGAACTCGATGTTTTGTCGAAGCGTAAGCCACGGAAAGAGCGCGAATTCCTGAAAAACAACTGCCCGATCCGGGCCTGGGCTCTGCACAGACTTGCCATCGACCAGAATCATGCCGCTCGTCTTCTGCTCGAACCCGGCGATCATGTAGAGCAAGGAAGTCTTGCCGCAGCCGCTGGGGCCAATGACAGTGACGAACTCCCCCGGCTGAATCTCGATTGAAATATCCTCGCAGGCCACGACATCCTGTTTGGCGTGGATGCCATGGAATATCTTGGTGAGGTTACGGCACACGATCCGGTTTTCTGTCATCGGCCCGTGAGTCCCCTTTGCCATTTCAATGCATGCATCGATAGCAATTCGAGAAACTTGTCGGAGGCAAGGCCAAGGCAGCCAACACTCACGATGGCCGCAACAATCAGGTCAAGTCGGTTGAACTGATAAGCTGACCAGAGCGCGTAACCAAGGCCGCCCTGAACAGCGAGCATTTCCGATACGATGACGAGCACCCAAGCCAATCCCAACCCGAGGCGAAGGCTTGTAAAAATGGCGGGCAGGGCAGCACGAAGGACAACACGCCAGATGATGTTGCGCGGCTTTGTTCCCAGCATCAAAGCTGCACGAACCAGGGTTCTTGGAGTCTGGCGCGCGGCACCCGCGACGTTGATGACGATGGGAAAGAAGGAACCAAAGGCGATGAGAAATATCGCCGCCGTTTCATGGATACCGAAAAAGAAAACAGCAAACGGAACCCATGCGGTCGTGGGAATTGCCCGCAGGAAGTTGATCACGCCGTCGAACAGGTCATGGATGAGTGCATACCACCCCAGGACGAGACCAAACGTGACGCCAGCCGTTGCCGCAATCGCGAAGCCAGCAAGAACACGCCGCAAGCTCAGGAGGACATATTCGATCCATGTCCCGGAATACCATTGAAGTTGAAGTCTCGGACCAAAGATCCAGACAAGCCAGCTATCAACGACTTCTCGCGGGGAGGGCAGTGATGGTGTTGGCGCGAGCGCTGTCACGGCCTGCCAGGCGATCAGGAAAATGACAGGCACCAGAAAGCGCAAGGCAAGTTTTCGCAGCCAGACGGGCGCTCGGATCAGCGCCTCTCGCTCACCAGTAGACGGGCGATCAGTGAAGGACGTGATCTGTTCCGTCACCGAATGGCCCTCAACGGCGCACGACCTTCATTGCTTCAGGTGGCGGCCCGGTCAATTCTGCGCGCGTCATTCCTGTCGCAGACATGAGAGGCTCAAAGTCGATCAGAGCCTCAACCTTGTCGGACGTGTCCGTCTTTGTGAAGCCAAACTCCGGCCCGAGCTTTGCGGCTTTGCGAATGGCACCGACATCGATTTTCGGACTGAAGACCTGATTCTTGAAGGACAGTTCTGCGACAGCCGGGGCAACTCCGGTCAATTGTGTCACCAGTTTTGTAAAGACGCTGACGTCTCGTATTTCCTCCATGCTGG
>CAIZGQ010000192.1 GCA_903932565.1 uncultured Hyphomicrobiales bacterium | reverse complement strand
TGCGCCACCACAGACGGCATGAGCAGCGCCGAGGCCGCACTTGTCTACGGGCCTGTCCCCGACAAGAAGTTCCAGATCGCCGCCGTCGACGTCAGCAAATTAGATCCCAAATATTACCGCCGGACGGTGCGGTATGAAACCAAGGAAACGCCTGGGACAATCATTGTCGATCCGGGCAATTACCATGTCTACCGCGTGGAAGGCGATGGAAGTGCCACGCGTTATGGCGCGAATGTCGGGCGCGAAGGCTTCCTGTGGAGCGGAGACGCATATGTTGGCCGGAAGTCAGAATGGCCGACGTGGACGCCTCCAAAAGAAATGATCCAGCGCCAGCCCGAGGCTGCGAAATATGCCCGTGGCATGCCCGGCGGGCCGGAAAATCCGCTCGGTGCTCGCACGCTCCATCTGTATCAAAACGGCAAGTACACGCTCTACACGATCTACAGCACTAGTGATCCCGAGACGATTGGAACCAATCTGACGAGTGGCTGCACAGGTCTTTTAACGCAGGACATGATCGATCTTTATGCGCGCACGCCGGTGAACACAAAGGTTGTGGTTCTGCCCGTCTGAGAACAGCAAAAGCTGAAGCTTGATCGTTGACGCGACTAAGCCGCGCTCGCGGCAAGCCCCAGTGTTGACACCCGACGGCCATCGGAGAAAACCGAGAACCGGTTGATTTGCAGGCTGACGCGGTCGCCCTGACGCAATGTGGCCCCGACCGCCGTATCCACTTCAACGGACGCCGATGCGCCATCCAACTGGATTTCGCAGCGTCGTTTTGCGCCCACGCGGCGTTGGCCCACAATTGTGCCGCGGGGCGCGCGCGGGTCATCGCTGAGGTCCGCATGCTCGGGGCGGAAAAAGAGTTGCGCCCTGCCCTCAACATTGGCGGATGCCCGGCTTAAACATGCATCGCCAAGGCGCACATCGCCGCCACGCAGCGTCACGTCGATGCGGTTGGAATCGCCAATGAAGCCGTAAATGAAGGGGGTTGCCGGATTGTCATAGATGTCGTCGGGTGTGGCCACTTGCTCGAGCGCACCGCGATTGAGCACCGCAACCCTATCAGACATTTCCAGCGCCTCATCCTGATCGTGGGTCACAAACACGGTTGTGTGCCCCGTCCGATCATGAATTTCGCGCAGCCAGCGACGCAGATCTTTGCGCACTTGTGCATCGAGCGCACCGAAGGGCTCATCCAGCAGCAGGACGCGTGGCTCGACAGCAAGCGCGCGCGCCAGGGCCACGCGCTGGCGCTGCCCGCCGGATAGCTGCCCGGGAAAGCGCTTTTCAAATCCGGTCAATTGCACAAGGTCAAGAAGATCACTAACGCGGCGTTTGATTTCAGCGCTCGGCGGCCGCGTCTTGCGGGGGCGCACGTGCAACCCATAGGCGATGTTGTCCTCAACATTCATATGACGAAACAAGGCGTAGGTCTGGAACACGAAACCAACCTGCCGCGCCTGAACGGTTTCCTGTGCCATATCGCGCTCACCAAAAAAGATACTGCCCTCCGAGGGCGTCTCCAATCCGGCAATGGCCCGCAGCAGCGTTGTCTTGCCGGAACCCGAGGGCCCGAGCAGGCCGAGCAACTCCCCCGATGCAATGTTGAGATCAACGCCATGGAGCGCCGGTGATTTTCCAAACGTCTTTTTAAGCCCGCGCACACTGATATCCATCTTACACTCCTTCAGTGCCTGCGGTGCAGGGCGAGTTCGTCGGCATAACGCCATTCGAGATATGTTTTGACGCCCAAGGTCACGAGGGCGAGCACCGCCAGAAGCGACGCCACAGCAAAGGCCCCTGTCAGGTCATAATCATTGTAGAGCGCGTCAACGTGCAACGGCAGCGTATTTGTCGCGCCGCGGATATGACCCGAGACCACGGCCACGGCACCGAACTCGCCCATGGCGCGCGCATTACACAAAAGGATGCCGTAAAGCAGGCCCCATTTGATGTTGGGCAGTGTGACGCTGACAAACATGCGAAACGGTGAGGCACCCAGCGTCAGCGCGGCCTGCTCGTCATCAGAGCCTTGCTGCTGCATCAAGGGGATCAGTTCGCGGGCGACGAACGGAAACGTCACAAAGATTGTCGCCAGAACGATTCCGGGGACCGCAAAGACGATTTCGATGTCGTGTGCCTTCAGGAACGGAGCAAACAGGCCGCGTGATCCAAACAGCAAAACATAGACGAGACCTGCGATGACGGGCGATACCGAAAACGGAAGATCGATCAATGTCGTCAGCAAGCTTTTCCCGACAAACTGGAACCGCGCGATCGCCCACGCGGCTGCAACGCCAAAGACCAGATTAACGGGAACGCAGATCGCCGCGACAAACAGCGTCAGCTTGATGGCCGATTGCGTGTCCGTGTCCGAGAGCGTGTTCACATAAGCGCCAAGCCCTTTGCCGAGCGCAC
>CAIZGQ010000191.1 GCA_903932565.1 uncultured Hyphomicrobiales bacterium | reverse complement strand
TAAGGCACGCGCCAGCCGTCCTTCACCCGTGTGTAGGGGATGGACTTGTAGAAGGTGCTGAGGATTTCCGAGCCATCCATGCCGAGCGCATAGAGAAGCGACGTCGCCGGAATCTTGCGGCGACGATCGATACGCGCATAGACGATGTCCTTCGCGTCGAACTCGATATCGAGCCACGATCCGCGATAGGGAATGATGCGGGCGGCGAACAACAGCTTGCCCGACGAATGGGTCTTGCCCTTGTCGTGATCGAAGAAGACGCCCGGCGAGCGGTGCATCTGCGAAACGATCACACGCTCGGTGCCATTGACCACGAAGGTGCCGTTCGACGTCATGAAGGGCATGTCGCCCATGTAGACGTCCTGCTCCTTGATGTCCTTGACGGACTTGGCCTGGGTGTCGGGATCGACGTCGAACACGATCAGGCGGAGCGTCACCTTCAGGGGCGCCGCATAGGTCATACCGCGCTGGCGGCACTCGTCCACGTCATACTTCGGCGGTTCGAATTCGTATTTCACGAACTCAAGAAGCGCCGTGCCGGCAAAATCCGAAATCGGGAAAACAGACCGAAATACGGACTGCAAGCCTTCGTCCGGACGCCCGCCCTTGGGCTCCGCCACAAGCAGGAATTGATCATAAGATGCCTTCTGAACCTCAATGAGGTTCGGCATCTCGGCAACTTCCTTGATGTGACCGAAAAATTTGCGGACTCGCTTACGGCCGGTGAACGTCTGCGCCATGTCGTTCCTCGCGCTTTGCCTCGAACAGATACCGGGTCATGCCGGTCACCCTGCCCGCCGAGCGGCCAGGCGGGCCGCTGCGGAAGGAAACCTACGGACCCGATGGACCCGCGTTTCCTTGAGAAAAATCCTCGCGGGGTTTGGCCCCGCACTGCATCAGATATTTGACGGCCCCTGAAACGGCCGAACGGTCCCGGACGAAATCGCCCGGGACCGTCGTTGTCAGAACCGGGACTGCAAACGCAATCCCGTCAAACTCACTTGAGTTCGATCTTCGCGCCAACCTTCTCGAGCTGGGCCTTGATCTTCTCGGCTTCGTCCTTCGTGGCGCCTTCCTTAACGGGCTTGGGCGCGCCTTCAACGAGGTCCTTGGCTTCCTTCAGGCCGAGGCCTGTGATTGCGCGGACTTCCTTAATGACTTCGATCTTCTTGTCGCCAGCAGCTGCGAGAACGACCGTGAACTCGGTCTTCTCTTCAACGGCAGCCGCAGCGCCAGCAGCCGGAGCAGCCGCAACAGCGACGGCAGCAGCAGCAGACACGCCCCACTTCTCTTCAAGAAGCTTGGCGAGCTCAGCGGCTTCGAGCACGGTCAGGCTCGACAGGTCTTCGACGATCTTTTCAAGGTTTGCCATATTTCCAGTTCCTAATTTGTAAGGTTTGAACCTAAGCGTTGATGCGATGGGCCTCGATCAGGCCGCATCTCGATCGGCATAAGCCTGAAACACGCGGGCAAGCTTGGCTGCCGGTGCGGTCGAGAGCTGTGCGATCTTGGTTGCCGGTGCCATGAGCAGGCCGATCAACTTCGCGCGCAGTTCGTCGAGGGATGGCATGGTCGCTAGCGACTTCACGCCGTCCACATTCAGGGCGGTGGTCCCCATGGCGCCCCCCAGGATCACGAGCTTCTCGTGGTCCTTGGCAAACGCCACAGCCACCTTGGGTGCCGCAACCGGATCGTCAGAATAGGCGATCAATGTCGGGCCCTTCAGAAGGGGCCCAACCGATGCGACACTGGTGCCGTCGAGAGCGATCTTGGCGAGACGGTTTTTGGCGACCTGAACGGTGGCGCCAGCTGCACGCATCTGCCTACGCAGATTCTGCATCTGGGCCACGGTCAGGCCGGAATAGCGGGCAACAACCACAACCGACGTCGTCTTGAAGACGTCATTGAGGGCTGCGACCGCCACTTTTTTCTCGGCTCTGTCCACGGTGCTCTCTTCTTTGGTTGGCAGGGAAATCCCTGCCGGCTGCACGAGCCACCACCTGGATGCGTCTGCCGGTGACAAACCGAAAGACGCCACAAGCAATGGCGACGGGCGCCTGTCCCCGGGACGAGCAAGCTCGCACCGGACAGAAGGTTCAAACCTCACTCTGGAAGCTTTGAGGCTTCCCAAAACGCGGTCGTCCCCGTCTATGCCGGCAGCAAGGTCAGTATCCCGAAGGCGAAAGACCCAAGATTAAGCGTCATTTCCCGAAAGAAAATCGGCACCGGCAGTCTCGGACAGGACATGGCCAGCTGCGGCAAAGAGTTCCCTCTTTGCCTGCCGGCCAATCCACCCCTTCATGGCAAAGCCCTTGGGCTCACGACATAAAGGGGAAGCTGAAATTGAAGTAGGGTCGCAAGTGTCGATCGACCCCGGGCCTTCTAACTATCCCGGCTGACGTATCAGCACAAGGGGACGCGGCACAGAAAAATGCGCCGCGTCAAGCCTTCGTTGGATTCATCCACAGCCAAAGGGCCATGGAAATGCAATCAGGCGCCGGTCTGGCCGACTGTCATGACCGTCGATGGCTCAACCTTAACGCCCGGACCCATCGTCGAGGACAGAGCCACGCGCTGGATATAGGTGCCCTTCGAGCCGGTTGGCTTGGCCTTGGCCACGGCGTCCACGAAAGCCTTGATGTTTTCGATGAGCTTTTCGCCACCGAACGAGGCCTTGCCGACAGAACCCTGCACGATGCCGGCCTTCTCGACGCGGAACTCAACGGCTCCGCCCTTCGAGGCCTTGACCGCAGAGGTCACGTCCATGGTCACAGTGCCAACCTTCGGGTTCGGCATCAGGCCGCGCGGGCCCAGCACCTTACCAAGGCGACCAACCAGCGGCATCATGTCCGGGGTCGCGATGCAACGATCAAAGTCGATCGTGCCGCCCTGGACGATGGTGACGAGGTCTTCAGCACCCACAACGTCCGCGCCAGCAGCCCGGGCTTCATCAGCCTTGGCGCCGCGGGCGAACACGGCAACGCGCAGGACGCGGCCAGTGCCATGGGGGAGGTTCACCACGCCGCGCACCATCTGGTCCGCATGCTTGGGGTCAACACCCAGATTCATCGCGATTTCGACGGTCTCGTCGAACTTCGATGTGGCCCGCTCGGCGACGAGCTTAATGGCCTCTTCGAGCACATAAAGTTTGGTGCGCTCGACGCCCTCACGGGACTTTTTGATTCGCTTGCCAACATGCGCCATCGACTTACTCCACCACCTGGAGGCCCATGGCCCGGGCCGAACCCTTGATCATCGTCATCGCTGCTTCGACCGTGTTGCAGTTCAGGTCGGGCATCTTCTTTTCAGCGATTTCCTTGACCTGCGCTGTCGTCACCGAGCCGACGAAACCACGACCCGGGGTCTTCGACCCGGACGCAGGCTTCTTGCCGATCTTCAGACCAGCAGCCTTCTTCAGGAAGAAGGTGACCGGGGGCTGACGCATTTCGAATGTGAAGGACCGATCTGCATAGGCCGTGATGACGACCGGGATCGGCGTTCCCTTTTCGATCTGCGCGGTCTTCGCATTGAAGGCCTTGCAGAATTCCATGATATTCAAACCGCGCTGACCGAGCGCAGGTCCGATGGGCGGCGACGGGTTGGCGGCGCCGGCCGGGACCTGAAGCTTCACGTAGCCCGTGATCTTCTTTGCCATTGGATGTCTCCATGATTGACGGCGTCCTGTCCCAGACAGGTCACCGAGGGAGGTCGTGGTTCAATGCGGGCTCCCGGATGGCAACCGGGCGCATCTCCCACGTGCGAAGACGGGGCCTTAGCAGGCTTCCGCCAGACCGGCAAGGCGAACCCAGCCGGAATTCAAACTGCAGATTACACTTGAAGGTCGGATCAGACCTTTTCGACCTGCGTGTATTCGAGTTCCACCGGGGTCGGACGACCAAAGATCGACACGGCCACTTTGACGCGTGAACGGCCCTCGTCGACCTCTTCCACGAGACCTTCGAAGGAGGCAAACGGGCCGTCCATGACGCGGACCTTCTCGCCTGTCTCGAAGTGGATTGTGGGCTTGGGATGCTCGACACCCTCGGCGACCTGGCCCTTGATGCGGTTGGCCTCGGCATCCGAGATCGGCATCGGCTTGTTGTCCGCGCCCAGGAAGCCCGTCACCTTCGCGGTGTTCTTGATCAGATGGTAGATATCGTCCGTCAGGTCGCAGCGCACCAGCACGTAGCCGGGGAAGAACTTGCGCTCGGCGTTGATCTTGCGGCCACGACGCACCTCAACCACCTGCTCGGTGGGGACGAGGATTTCCTCGAACTTATCGAGAAGTCCCCGCTGCGCCGCATGTTCGCGGATCGATTCCGAAACCTTCTTCTCGAAGTTCGAATAGGCGTGGACGATGTACCAGCGCATTGCCATGGCAGAGGATTCCGAGGTCAGCGACCAAGTGAAAGGATGAAGGTCACAAACAGGCGCAGCGCCTGATCAACCGACACGAAGAAAATGGAGGACAGCAGCACCATCAGGAGCACGAGGCCCGACGTGATGAGTGTTTCGCGACGCGAGGGCCATGTCACCTTCGCGGCTTCCGCGCGGGCCTGCTGGATGAACTGGAATGGATTTGCCATCAACCTGTCTCGCAACCTGACCAGAAATGCCGCTGAACACGACGCGCGGCGCACATTTTGACACCAAGACATGCCCCGGACGGGCCTGCCTTTCCGCCTGTGATTGCTTCTGCGGTGCCCGTACAGCAGCGCTCAAAACAATCGCGGCGCGGGACCGGTCAGGTCGCGCGCCACAGCGGACTTATAGCCAAAGATCGCCGAAGCGCAAGCCAAACGTCGAGAGGCTCCCGATGAGATCGGATTTGTCTTCGCGGAGCCAGACGATTTGGTTGAAGGCTGTCGCCCTCGCGTCGGCCGGACGCGCAGGACAAGTGGAATGGCAGGGGCTGAGGGATTCGAACTCTCGGCCTGCGGTTTTGGAGACCGCCGCTCTAACCAGCTGAGCTAAGCCCCTACTGCACTTCCGTGTGACGGCCAGCGCCACAACACACCCGTCACATGCCAAACAGGGCAGGAAAATGCAAGTGGCTTTTCAGACGGCCATTCAAATCAGTTCCGGTCTGGCGACCCCGGCGGCCCTTACGGGCTCACAGCGGCTCGACGACCACTGCGGTGCCGTAGGCCAGCACTTCCGTAATGCCATCCATGATC
>CAIZGQ010000190.1 GCA_903932565.1 uncultured Hyphomicrobiales bacterium | reverse complement strand
CCGGTCGAACGTTTTTGCGGTGCCCCTGGCATAGCCTGTTGCGGTGCCCGCCGCCTCCCGAAGCTTGCGGTGGAATTCGTGCCGCCAATGCTGGATGATATCAAAGTTTCTTGCCCAGCAACGATCACATGCTCGACCTTCAGTCCAGCCACGAGATAAGCAGACCATGGCGAAACCCGCAAACAGCTTGAAGAAACCTGTGCTTCAAAAACCTGCAACCAAAGAGCTTGCGCCCAAGAAAACTGCGCCCAAGAAAACTGCGCCCAAGAAAACTGCGACCAAGACGTTGGTGGCCAAAAAAGCTGCGCCAGCAGCCCCTTCGTCCAAGCGTACTGCATCCAAGCCAAAACTGGCTGAACCGGCCAAGCAAGCGTTTGCAGGCTTTGGCCCGGAGGCCTTGGCCTTTCTTGAGGGGCTCGCTGAAAATAACAATCGCGACTGGTTTCAGGCGCATAAAGATACTTATGAGACCCACCTGAGGGCCCCCATGGGCGCCTGCGTTGAGGCCCTGGCCTTTGCGTTTGCCGCTCACGACATCCCCCTGACAGGCGACGCCAAATCCTCCCTGTTTCGCGTCAACCGCGACGTTCGTTTTTCCAAGAACAAAAACCCCTACAAGACAAATGTGGGAGCGGTGCTCTCCCGCGATGGCGGCAAGGGGGCCAAGGGCGTGCTCTACCTGCAAATTGCAGCCGGAGGCGATCACTTCATGGCAGCGGGCTTCTATGGCCCTGAACCTGACGACCTCGCGCGGTTTCGTGAAGCCATTTCGGCTGCGCCGGATAAATGGGTGAAGGTCGAAGCGGCTATGACCAAGGCAAAGCTTGCTTTTCGGCGAACCGATGCGCTCGTGCGCATGCCCAAGGGATTTGATGAGTTTGCCGATTCAGATATCGCTGACGCCCTGAAGCTCAAGAGTTTCGTGGTTACAGCGAAGCTCTCGGGCGCAGATGTGAGTAGCCCCAATATGGTTGGCAAGGTTTTAAAATTTGCAACGGCTGCAATGCCACTTTTGCAGTTTGGCTGGACCGCGCTGCGTGCTTGAAAGACATAGATCAAATGGCTGGTGAACGAATTCTGATTGCAGTTTTGTGTCTGCTTCTGCCCCAGATCGCGGAGGCCGCGTGCCAGCCGCCGCATTACAAGATCGATGGGGCCGAAGCGACGGATGAGGCAACCGGCCTTGTGTGGCGCCGCTGCGGGCTTGGCATGACATGGCAGGCGGGCAAAGGTTGCACGGGCAAGTTGCTGCAATTTTCGCAAGACAGCGCTGCGAAGGAAATCGCCGCGCTGGGAGAGGGCTGGCGCATGCCCAAGGTCAGCGAGCTGTACACATTGGTGGACAATGGCTGCGGCGTGCCCACGATTGACACCAGCGTGTTCCCCGATGTCGTGGTGAAGCCCGAAGGCGCGCCATACTGGACGTCAACCAAGGTCGGTGCGACCGACCTGATTGTCGAGGTCGACTTTTCAGACGGGTCCTACGACGGCCACAGCAAGGGCATTCCACTGCCCGTGCGCCCTGTCAAAGGTCCGTAAGCTCGGATCAACCCTTGTGCGGACCGATCAGCGCGAACATGGCGCCCTGGTCGTCCTGAGCCTGAAGAATCCAGCTGCCACCTGGCACTTCATGGGGGTCGCGCACAATGGTGCCGCCCGCAGCTTCAACACGATGCTTGGCGGCCATAATGTCATCCACGTTGAAATAATAAAGCCAAAAGGGCCTCGGGGCGTGGGGATTGTTCATCATGCCGCCGATGGCCTCACCGCCCGCGTTGAACAAAAGATACGTGCCCATCGGGCCCATATCCAGCGCGTCGGATCGGCCCCAGCCAAGCAGCTTGCCGTAAAATGTGAGACCCGCTTCCCAATTGGATGAATGCAATTCGTGCCACCCGCCATGGCCGGGTTTACCAGGCGCGTAGACTTGGCTCGTCGCCGCCGAATTGGGTGTCATCACGTAAAGTGCTGCGCCCTGCGGATCTGCAATCATGGCGATGCGGCCAACACCGGGAATGTCAGTGGCCGGCATGACGAGCGTTCCGCCCGTTGCCAACACATCGCCAATCGTGCGGTCCACGTTTTCGACGCTGACGTAGCCAAGCCAAACCGGGCGCATGCCTTCGGCCGCGCCTTGAGCTGGAATTGCCATGAGGCCGCCGACCATCTGACCATCGATAACCCAGGGCCGATAATCCATGCCCGGCATTTGGCTCGGTTCCGATTTCCAGCCAACGACCGCGCCGTAAAATCGCGCCGCCTTGTCGACATCGGATGTCAGGAGTTCGTACCAGATGAAATTTCCAAGTTTGCTGGAAACAGGTGTGCTTGTTAAAGGTGTGCTTGTCATGGACATCCTCCACATCTTGCTGCTTCAAATGAGATTGCTGAAATCGGTTTGGAAATATTGGCCGCGATGCAAGGCGATCTTGTGACAGGGCTGGTGTTCGCGCAAAGGCTAAATCTGAACCGGATGGAATTGCGGCGCGCTTATCACGATGCTGACACGGTTTGACCGAACTTGCGACTGGTTGTGATCCTGCGGCTCACAATGCATCATTTTATGGAACATAACGGCTCGGCTTTCGTTTCTATGGCGAAGTGTGGGAATAAAAGGTTTTATTCCCCAGCCGAACAGAAGCGCGTGATCCGGCAGACGCCTTGCGTGATGATGCCGGACTGTGTTGGGCAAATACTCAAGACGCGCTGAATACGACCTCAAAATGGGAGATTGCCATGCGCATCGCCGTGATTTGCAACGACACACGCGGTGGCGTCCAGCCCTACGTGGCGTTGGCGTCCGGACTGCGAGATGCGGGACATGACGTGCGTGCCCTGGCCCCGGTTGGCCTGGTGCATCTGTTTGAAGGGACGGGCGTGCGCGTTGAGCCGCTTCCGTTCACGCACGATGCTGACACATTCACCGCCTCTGGCCTTGCCGAGCGCGGAACTGTGTCTGCCATGGTCATGCTGGCGCGTGAATTGCCCAGACGATTGACGGCGTGGAGCCTCAAGACGCTTGAGTTTTGCGAGGGTGTTGACGTCATGACCGGCGGCGTTGGCGGCATGACAATCGGCCTTGCGGCCGCCCAAAAGTTGGGAATTCCGTTTGTTCCAACGCATCTGCGACCTGTCGGCCATCCAACAAATGCTTTCCCCGGTATGTTGTTTCCGAACCTGCCAGACCGCATGGATAAGTTTGGCGAACACAGGACGCCGCGCCTGTCTGACCTTGCGCTCTGGCTCCCGTTTCGAGCGGCCATGGCGTCTGTTCGAAAAAAAGCTTTTGGGCTTGAGCGTTTTGTTGATCCAACACACGGTCAAGTGAAGCTCTATGGGTTCAGTCGGCACGTTGTGCCGATGCCCCAGGATAAAGGGCACCAGGTTACGGGCTACTGGACAAATGGGTCCGATGAGGCCTGGCAGCCACCTGCGGACCTCGCAGATTTTTTGAAAACGCGTCGGCAGGTTGTCAGCATCGGGTTTGGCAGCATGGGCAGCTCGGACCCCGAGCATGCGGCCGACATGGCCATTGCAACGGCACAATTGCTGGGCACAAAACTGATTGTCCTGGGTGGGTCGCGCGGCTTGAAAACAACCAATGGTGAGCATGTGTTTTATGCGGACGCTGTGCCGCATGACTGGCTGTTTCCGCGCGTGGACGCCATCGTGCATCATGGCGGTGCTGGCACCACGGGTGCTGCGCTGATGGCTGGCAAGCCATCGATCGTGGTGCCCTTCGCCGTGGATCAGCCGTTCTGGGCGTCGCGCGTGAAATCCCTTGGTGTTGGCCCCGAGCCGATCCCGCGCCGCGATCTGCGCATTCGAACGCTCGTCAGTGCGGTGAAGACGACGCTTGAAGACGAAATCATGCGCGGCAAGGCCCGCGATCTTGGCCAGATGTTGCGCGCGGAACATGGTGCGTCTGTCGCGGCATCGCATTTCAGCGCGATGGCGTAAGCCCGGCTTGAAACGCGAACATTCTTGTTTGTGCGTCAAGGCACCTACAATTTGGAATTGCCAAGCCTGGCTGTCAGATCTGCAGTCTCCGTCTCAAGCGCGGTGATGCGCGCTTGCAGGCGGGCCACGGCGGCGGCCACATCGTCCGCATTCAATTTTTGCGGAATATGTTGCGGGCAATTGATGTCCCACGCCTCAACCTCAAATAAAATCGCCTGGTCGGGCTTCGCGCGATAAGCCGCTGGCATCAATTTGTTGATGAGATCGCGATCGTCTGTCACCACACGCGCGCGTCCCCAAATCTTGATGCGGCGGCGATGGGCATAGTCCATCAAAAACAGAAAAGCCTTTTCATTTTCGGCCAGATTTCCAATCGAGATATATTGTCGGTTGCCAGCATAATCGGCAAAGCCAAGCGTCTGCGGTCCAAGGATGCGGATAAATCCCTTTGGCCCACCGCGATGTTGCGCATAGGGTTGTGCATCCGCGCTGGCAGTCACGAGATAGGCTGTGTCAATCTCGGCGAGCACCGCTGCCAGATCATCAGAGATTTCATTGCGAAAGCCACCCTGGGCTTCCATGCGCTGAAACATCTCACGAGATCCGCGTTGCGTCTGCACAGCTTTAACGCTCGCGGAAAATGCAACATCGCTTGTCGGGATCATGATCATGCCTTTCATGGATAACGCAGGCGTGCGGGGGCCACGAAGTGAGGGCACCCGCGCGCAAATTCATCACGCCGCGCTGGCATTGACCGCCGGAAAGTCGATGTCCGTCTGGAACACATTGTTGAAGTAATTGGTCCAGCTGTTGAGCGCGACATGCTGGACGATCTCGATGATCTGCGCGTCCGTGTAACCAGCAAGGCGCACAGCAGCGAAATCTGCATCCGTGATGTGGCCTCTGTCGCGCGTCACCTT
>CAIZGQ010000189.1 GCA_903932565.1 uncultured Hyphomicrobiales bacterium | reverse complement strand
GTGGCGCCGCGGGTCGATGCGATGCTTGTGGTGGGTTCGCCCAATTCCTCGAACTCTCAGCGCCTGCGTGAGACGGCCGAGCGGGCGGGCTGTCCGATTTCACAATTGGTGCTGCGCGATTCTGACATCGACTGGGCGCGGTTTGACGGCCTCAGCAGCCTCGGTGTCACGGCTGGCGCGTCAGCGCCTCAAGTGCTGGTTGACGAGATCATCGATGCGTTTCGCGCCCGCTACGACGTGACCGTCGAGATCATTTCAACAGCGGAGGAGAATGTGTTCTTCCCGCTGCCGCGTGAACTGCGCAAGGTCGGGTAGGGGCAGACGCGGACCGGGTGAGGGTCATTGTGAGAGTTCAGAACCCTCATCCGTCACGCTTTGCGCGCCACCGTCTCCACGCAAGTCGGGTCTACCCGACTTGCGTATTTTAGATGCCGAACCCCGGCTATAGCCGGGTTCGGGGGAAAAGGTTTTTTACCCTTCAACTCCGCTCGGCAATCCAGCTTTTCAACGCAGCATTGATACGTGACTGCCAGCCGCGCCCATCACGCTTGAAATGCGCCATAACCTCGGCGTCAAGACGGATCGTGGTGGAGATTTTTGGCGCTTCCATCGCCGGTCGGCCGCGTACGACTGGGGTCGCGTCGATAATTGCCTGCCACTCAGGGGTTGACGTATCGGGCGCATCATCTGGATCAACCCACTCGGTTTGCCTCGAGTCGGGGCCCGTAAAGAATTCTTTCCCGGCCATTGGCTTTCCTCAAACTGATAATCCGGCGACGTGAAGCGCGTGGCGTCCAAACCAAGTAGACAAGGCGCGCGTTGAGATACCCAATCGTGATGTATCGAGGTTCGCTGTATTCGCGTCGGACATCCTCAAAGGTCAGAGTCTGCCCCTCGAACACCTCGGCAGCGCGGGCCATGTCCAACCCGCGCATCGCCAAAGTGATATCGCGCTTGGCGTCATCAAACTCGATCTCAATCATTAATGTAACAACAAAAATTCAGAAAAGCAATGGCTTGAGTATAAATGCGTGACTGCGCTGCGCGCCAGATCGGATCAGCTTCGAAAGCGGGATGAAATGGCCCGCGCCATTGCTTTCAGGCTCACCGTCGCTATAGTCCGCGCCGCTTCAGAGGCTTGCGAATGAGGGTCGAATCTCCTCGCAAATGATCCGATTTGAAGCCCGGGCCCGACAGGCCGGGACCGTTTTTGGTGGCGATCAAGGAGCCGCGTCTTCATGAACTTCATTACGCCCGCCTATGCCCAGGCCGCCGGTGGTGCCGCTGGCATGGACACGATCATGCAGCTTGCCCCTTTCGGCATCATTCTGATCATCATGTATTTTCTCATCCTTCGGCCGCAGCAGCGCCGCGCCAAGGAACACAGCGCCTTGATCAAGAACGTTCGTCGTGGTGACACCATCATCACCTCGGGTGGCATTGTTGGTAAAATTTCCAAGACGACCGACGACAATGAGGTTGAAGTCGAAATTGCGCCGAACGTGAAGGTGCGTCTGCTGCGCCAGATGATCACCGACGTGCGTGCCAAGACCGAGCCGGTCAAGGAATAACCAGACCCGCGCGCGGCTTTCGAACCAGCCGCGCCGCTTCATTTTCTCCAGACACGATTGCTCATGCTCCGTTTTGCCCGCTGGAAAATCGCCGCCATTGTCGCCATGACCATGGTTGCCGTTCTGATTATCGTGCCCAGTCTTCTGGCTCCGGCGACGCGCGATGCCCTGCGCTCGGCGTTGCCCAAGTGGCTTCCAGTTGAATCGGTTGTGCTGGGTCTCGATCTGCAGGGCGGCGCACATTTGCTGTATGAGGTCGACGCAGCCGATGTGACGCGGACGCAGTTGAACAATCTGCGTGATGACGTGCGGCGCGTGCTGCGCGAGGAAAATGTCCGTATCACCGGCGGTATCGGCATTCAGGGCCGCACCGTGCAGGTGCGCATCGCCGATCCGGCTGATCAGGCCAAAGCCTTGCCGCGCCTCAACCAGCTTGCAGCCCCCGGCGGCGTCTCGGCCCTGGGCTCGCCCGGCAATGCCGTTGCCGAGTTGAAGCGCACAGACGATGGTCTTGTGCAGCTGACAATCACGGATGGCGGCGTGCGCGATCGGGTGCGTCGTGCTGTCGAGCAGACGATTGAAGTCCTCAATCGTCGTATCAATGGCCTTGGGACAACAGAGCCCAACATTCAGCGCGTGGGCGATGACCGCGTCCTCGTGGAAGTGCCCGGCCTGCAGGATACCAACCGCCTGAAAGAACTCGTTGGTACGACGGCGAAACTTGAGTTCCGTCTTGTGGCCGATGCTGGCTACAATCCATCCGACGTTGAGATGCTGCCGCAGGTCGATCAGCCCGGAAGTTTGCCGGTTGAAAAGCGCGTGATGGTGCAGGGCGAAGATCTCACTGACGCACAGCCGGGCTTTGATTCCCGCACGCAGGAACCCGTCGTCAATTTTCGGTTCAACATTCGCGGTGGTCAGCAGTTTGGCCAGGTGACAAGCGAGAATGTCGGCAAGCCCTTCGCCATCGTCCTCGACAACAAGATCATTTCGGCGCCGCGCATCCTTGGCGCGATCACGGGCGGTTCAGGTCAGATTTCGGGACGCTTCACGGTCGAGCAGGCCAACAATCTGTCGATCCTGCTGCGCGCCGGTGCGCTGCCCGCCAAGCTCTCCATCGTCGAAGAGCGCACCGTTGGTCCGGGCCTTGGTCAGGATTCGATCGATGCGGGCAAGCAGGCCGCCTATGTCGGCGCACTTCTTGTCGTTGTGTACATGCTGACGACCTATGGCGTGTTCGGTATCTTCGCCGACATCGCGCTGCTGGTGCACATCGCCGTCCAGGCTACGATAGATCGTTTGGCGAT
>CAIZGQ010000188.1 GCA_903932565.1 uncultured Hyphomicrobiales bacterium | reverse complement strand
TCCTGCGCAAGGCGCGCAACCGCATCACGCTGCTGCGCATGACGCCTGTGAAGCCCAATTACGAAGACGACAGCGGCTGATCTTCTCCGCCGCTGTCGCTTTCATGGTCTCACCGACCATATATCGAATTCGACGCAGTCGACGGGTTGTAGCTTGCCGTCGGGCCGCGAAACGCCTGTGGCGGCAGGCCCGAATTCAAGCTGTTGGATCGATAGGCCGGGGCCGACAATTGGGGTTGCGCGGATGACGTCGCAGCGCCCGCAACGGGTGCCAGGTACGGGCCGCTGTAGGGCGTGATCGTGTCGTCCGCCTTTGGCTCTGGCTTGACGCGGGCCACCTGCGAGACAGGCTTTGCGGCGCTCCGAGCCTTGGCAACATAGGGCGCAGTCGGACGCCCCGCAGCCGGTGCTGCAGCGTGACGGGGTTTGGCCACGTAAACAGGTGCCGCGCGCGCTGCAGCCTGCTGGCGCACAGGCTCTGGGCCAAGCGCACTTTCCAGCGAGCCGTCGGGCACAAAATTACCTGCCGTAATCACGCTTGGTTCCCCACGACCCGCTGCAACCGGCATCACGACGTTAGATGGATCCACCACGTTGCGGGCGGCCCGAACGCGCTCAATGTTGCCGGGATCCCCGACGCTGAGGCCCTGCATGTAGGACGCAAGCTCATCGACACTGATGTCAGGACGGCAGAGGCGCAGGCGCACCGACGCCGGTGAGCCTGACTTTCGTGACCAAGAATCCGCCAAACGGCTGAAACTTGATTCGCCTTTGCCTGATGGGCGGAAGTCTTCGATATACTGCCAGGCATACAGGCAGCGCGTGCCATCAGCATATCGCCCGATGGCAAGGCCAAACGGCCCGAAGCTATTTTCCATGGGCTTTGGAATGATCTGCATGCGCAGGTCAGGAAACCGCGCCTGAATCTCAGCCCGAATTCCCTGCTCGGAGGGCTTGTTCAGCGGCACGGCGAGGTCGCGCCGAACCGGATTTGCATCGGTTTGCACGGCCACTTCCAGCACATTGGCCCCGTGGGGGGCTGGACCATCCATACGAATGTCCTGATACGCGCCATTGCCAAAGATGCGCTCACGCACAGCCTCTGCCATGCCCGCCCCGGCAGGCAATTCTGCCAGCGCCGCATTGCCTGGCAGCGCCTGCTCGGGCACCGCGCTGCGAATGGCCCCCGTGGCCATCATGTCTGTGCCTGCACCGGCCTGTGGGGCCTGCGCAAACGATGGTCGGCGTGTCTCGTCTGCCATGCAGCCTGACACGAGCAAGCCAGCGGTCACCATGATGAGGAGCGCGCGAGGGGAAACGCAGAGGGTGTGAACACGGGACATGACCCTACCTTCTCAGCTGCAAGGAAGACATATCGTCGGCAGGCATTGCCGTCGGGGATTTCGAAACCGCGGACGATGCGATCGCGCTCAGCGCCGCACGGCCAACGCCTTTGGGCTTGATATTCAGGGACGCAAACACGCGTCGTGCTTCTTCGCGGCGTTCCAGATGCAGCAGGGACCAGCCCCGGATCATCGCAAGCTCGCGCGTCTCGGGAACTTGCGCGGCCCGCGCATCCAGATGCGCCAGCGCGACGGAATATTCCCCCGCGTGATAGGACGTCTCTGCCTGCGCCTGCAAAGCCGGCACATCGAGGGATGGGCGTAGCTCCCACGTGTTGCCCGACGTCTCCAGCGGCTTGAATGTCGCCACAGGGCCCATGGGCTCGGGCGCAATGGTGCCCACCGGATCAAGATCGACAAGGGCCGCATAAAGCTTGCTGCCTGACGCTTGTGAGCGGCGCTCCACGGGGCGCAAATCCTGCCGCGTGCCGCCCCATGCGGGGATCGGCGCGCCACCCATGGGCTGGGGCGCGAACCGCTGCGGCTGTTGCGCCTGGATGCTGGTCTGCGAGGCTGGCACGAAGGTCGTGGCCTGCGAAGAATAGCCATTGCCCGGGGCACGCGCAGGCGCGTAGCTCGGCCCGGATGTCGGCGCAGGTGCACCGCCATTGGCCTGCGCCCGTGCATCGGCATCTGTCGCCCACAAAGTGCCAGCAGGAGCTGCTTGCGCGGACGCTGGTGGCCACGTTGCTGTTTCAATTCCATTCCAGCTTGGCAGAAGCGCAAAACCCCACCGCTCATACGGCATGGGACCGACGCCGGGCACGCGGCGCGCCACCTGCGGATAGGGACCGCGCGTCGGCTCGTTCGGCAGACCGATATTGGCCCCCGGCGGCAGCGCCACCTGAATGTTGCGGTCGCCCGGCCGTGCAAGGGAAGCCGCGCGCTGCGGGTTTTCCGGATCAATCTGAACTGGAAATTCGGCACGGCTTATCTTTGGAACTTGCGGCTGGTCGGTCTGTGCGCCGTTGCGACCGTACTGCACATTCGGGTCGCGCGGATCAGCCCCAGCCCGGGCCAAGGCAGGATCGATGTTTGAGGGACCGGGTACGGTAAACGTCCCCATATTTTGCGGATGCGGGCGATTTTTCGCCACATCCGGCAGATCGCACGGGCTGGGTGGATGGTAATAGCCATCCGGGAACAGGATCTCGACGACCTTAGGAAACAAGCCATCATACCGATTGGCGAGTTCCAAAAGCTCCTTGCGCTTCTTGAGGCGATTGGCCGTCAGCGCATAGCCATAGACTGTGGCCTCCTTGGGAAACCACGCCGTGGCGCGCTGAAACCATTCCCATGCCACGTCATACTGGCAGGAATTGTAAGCATACCAGGCCAGTGCCTGCGCCCCTTCGCCAGATGCTGTCTCCATCGTCGTGCGCGCATAGCGCTGCAAACGCTCGGGCTCGATATAGGGCGGGATTTCCTTGGTGAGGTCGGTTTCCAGAATATCCAGAAACACAATCATGTTGTTGACGAGCGGCTCGCGCCACGCATACGCAACTTCCTCGGTCTCGCGGCGCATGCCCAATTCACGCAGGGAATGCGCGAGGCCATGCGCAATCATGGCATCGCCACCGCGCTCCAGGGCGGTTTTGAACCAGTCAAACGAGCTGCGATAATCCTTCACCTTGTAGCAATACCAGGCGACCAATGCGGGCTGGTTTGGATCTTTCTCCAGCCGCGCATAATCTTCAAACGCAGCAAGCTCTGCCGGATCAACTTCATCCACACGCTCATCATGCAGGTAGGCGCTGATGCGAGCCCGCACGATATCGATCAGAATAGCGCTAAACTCGTTGCGACCGTCCGGGCCTGCGCGGCCCAACGCGATCAGCGGCTCCACATCACTCATGCGCAAAACGGCCATGGCCTTCTGGATGGTGGCAATGCGCTGGCTCGACTCTGTGCTTGTGTTCAGCACGGTTTTGAAAAGGCCCTGTGCTTCTGGAACCTGTTTGGACTTTGCGTAGGTCTCGGCGACAAGCCACATGACCTCAACATCGGACTCGTCCGATGAGAACGCATCGCTTTTCACAAGGTCAAGAATGTCCTTGCTCTTGCCCTCACGATAAAGCGCCAGAATCTTCATGCGCTGTGTCTTGCGCTGAATTTTTTGCACCAAATCCGCTGAAGGCTGCCAACCGGCCTCCTCGCGCATGCGGCGATCAATGGCAGCCTTCAGATCGTCGATACGATCACTGGAAAAAAGATCCCAGAGTCCGCCCTCATCTTCGCCGCCCGGAGCCGCCGCATCATAAAGATTTTGCGGTGCTTCCCACGCAGGATATAGACGTTTCAGGCGATCGATCTCGATGTTGACGCGGGCGCGCTGATTGGTCGACGCATAATACCGCAGAGCGCTTTCATCCGGGCCGCTCCCATCTGCACCGCCCGTTGTGAGCCGCAGACCAACGCCTTGGGAGGCTGCACCAGGCGACGCACTTGCTTGCGAGCCGAGCCCTTGTGATGCGGGAACAGCGAGTGAGGAATCTGATGACATGGGCGCAGCTGACAACATATTGGCCGCACCCAAAGCGCGCGCCTTTGCTGTTGGCTCTGAGTCCAGCAGAAAGCTTTCACCTGCGCGCGCCGCTGTATTGAGCGCCGCAACAGACACAGAAATGAGGAGAACGAAGCTCAGCCGCGGAAGCATGACGGATACCTCATCTGAGCTGCGAGCAGGACCAGCATGTGCAAGGTCGACGGATAATAGTTTTCGCCCGGGTGCAGATTGCGCAGGTCGCCCGGCAATGCAGCTTGATCGGTGACGCAGGACAACAGCGCAGCGATGGAGGAATATCCAGCTTCGCTGTAAGTCTCGGCATTGCGGCCGCTCGCAACTTCGACAACCGGCAAAGCGCCGCGCCGCGCCCGGGACCAATTGATGAACGGCGTATAATGATCGCGTTCGCCCAGACCGGCCCAAGCCAGATAAAGCGGAATGCGAATGGCGTTATAGCCAAAGCGCGCCGCAAATCCGTCCGCCGGACGAGAGCCCGCATCTGTCGCTGAGATCCAGTCTGTCGGCAGGGCTGTGGACCCAAAGCGCGACGCTTTCAAAAGATCGAGTCCGCTTTGCGAAATACCCGACCAATCAATTTCGGGTGCAACGATTGGCAAACGCTCAAACGCCGGGAAGACCCAGTAGGACAAGTTCACCACAGGGCCATCCGTGCGATCCTGCGCAGAAAAGCCCGCAATGGCTGGCAACAACAGCGAGCCACGCTTTGTTTTATACAGCACGACCTTGCGCCCGACTTCGACGGCGATCCGGCGCGCCATCACGCGATAGCTGACATCACCCCAATATTCCGCTGCTTCGGTCAGCGCCCATGCGATCAGCAAATCACCATCGGATGCATTGTTCATGTCCGAGACGGCCGGCCGCTGGTTGGGCTCCCAACGCCAGGCAAACAATTCATCATCACGCACCATGAGATTGGCACGCGTCCACGACCAGATGCGATCAAACACGACGCGGTCGCCAGCCGCCACCGCCAGCAACATGCCGTAGCCCTGCCCTTCCGAATGGCTGATCATGGAATTGCCGGTGTCGACGACACGACCATGGTCAGTGACGAACCGGCCCTTCCAGGTCTGCCAGATCGGGGTCGCACGAAATGCGCCACCCAAAGCAATATCGCGTGAATCCAGGAGCAGCGGGCGCGTGTCCACGGCAGTTCCATTTGACGCATTCGAAGATGGCGCGGATGGCGCAATCAGGGGCGCTGGCAGATTGGCAGGCTTTGCCTCGCCGACACTGCGGGGCTGCAGCAATTGTGCGGAGGCCGGTGCAGCCATCGGCAGCACAAGCGGTGCTTGCGCTGCAGCCGATGCAAGGCCGAACAGGAGACAACAGGCAGTCGCAAGATGACGGATCATGACTCGGACCTCCGGCCAACGTTGCTGACAAACCAGTGCGTGGCAGCGGCCAGAAGCAGAGCAACCATCAAGACAAGTCCCACAAAAATCGTGCTGTTCAGCGAAAACCATGCGGCGGTGATGAGGCGGACGTTGCCGACTGACAGGGGCTGCGTGGCGATCAGCTTTGATTCCAGAACCGGTGCATTTTTGACCGTGCCTTCCGAGGCATCGAGCACAGCCATGCGGCCAGCGACCTGCCGCCAGACGCGCGGATCGACAAGGCATTCGACAGACTCAGCAAGAAGCCCGGCATTGGGCGCTGTCACCACCGTCCAGACATCGTCAGAATTTGCGCCGATGATATTCTGCGCAACCACAAGAGAGGCCTTGCGGGACATGATCGGCTTTTGCACGTCGCCTTCGAAGCGGTCCGAGAACCAGCTCGTGGCATCGAAAAACTTTGACCGCGCCCAGCCAGTGACAGCCCCATAAGACTTCAGGGCAAACGCACGCAGCTGGTTCTGATTGCGAACGCTGGAATCCCATTCGGCAAACAGCTTGTTGCCTGGACCATCTTCGGGAATTGCGCCTGTGGCGAGCCGATCATAGCGCGAGGCAATGCGGCCAAAGCCCTTCGGCGGGCGGCCAATATGGCAGGCGGCCGGAAAGTTTTTCTGAAGAACGAGCCGATTGCGTGCCACTTCTTCATAACGCGACAATTGCAGATCGGCTTCCGTCACCGGCGCCTGCGTAAACTTTTCCTGCCAGGACTTGGTGATGTCTTCGACAGACAGACCAACGCCGGTCAGGATTGCTTTGTCGATGGATGTGGCAGGACCCACAACGAGCGTGGCGCCGGACCCAGCCGGCGGCGCAACTGTGGTGAGCTGGAAGTTTACCAGTTCACCAGCTGAGATCGAGAGATGCGCGGCAATTGTTGCTGCCGACCCAATCGATTCGCGATCGGGCGAGGGCACGTATAGTTTTGGACGCGCGCCGCCGCCCACATAGGGAAAGCCGCCCGTTGCTGTGACAGCAAGATCGGGCATCCGCGCAATACGCGCGATGCGTGGCAACGCCAATTCCGTTGAGTCCAGAAGCAGGAACCGCTTTGACCCGGACATCGCCGCCAGCGGATCGCACGCTGTGTCGCTGGCAGTTGGCACATGCGCTTCAATCTCAATGCGGTTGAGACCGGGACGCATATAGCCCAGCGGCAGCGGCACCTCGTTGTTGGCAAACACGTCGCCAGAGGATTTCGGCAGCTTGAGGCTCACAGCGTTGCGGCCATTCACGTTGACGACGACCTGCGCCTCATTGGTGAGATTGGGCGCGTACCCACCCGCCAGATCGAGCATCACGCGATCATAATCAGCCGCGTAAAAGTCCGACGGCATGATGACGTTGAAGCCCGTGCGAAACAGGCGACCTGAGAATTCGCGGCTCGCCACGCCCAGATCCCGCAGCCTGACGTGCTGGCCACCTTCAAGGCGATAACCTGGAAATGCTGCAGCCGCGCGCAAGCCGGCCGTCGTGCCGGACTTCTCCGCACCAATTGCAAATTCATTCAGCGCGAGATTGACCTGCTCATCGGTCACACCCGTCACGACGATGGTGGTGCGGCGACCAGCGCTGGCCGGCAGAATCGCAATGCGCGGGCCATTCACAGGGCCGATATTGATGGCCGTCTGCTGCATAATTTCCGCAATCGGACCAACGGCGAGGTTGATTCCGTATTCGCCTTCGGCAATTGGGCCAACATCGACAGTTGGTTGTTCAAAGCGACCCGCCAGTGAAATGAGCGAAACCGCTTTCATCACGCGCTCGATTGCAGACAAGCTCGTGCGTGTTGGAATAATGACACGGATCGGCAAAGCGCCCTGCGCATCGGGCGGCAAGGCTGCAAGATCCCCCAGGTTGTTGACGCCCACGTCGGCGCGGGTCATCACGAGCCCCGTCTGCGAGGGATCGATCTGCGTCCACAATTCATAAGTGGCTTGCAACGAACAATCGACGCGATGGCGCTGCTCGGCCGCAAGACGCACGGAATTAAAGCCGGGTTTGACAAGCCCGTCAGGGATATCAAACGTCACCGTCTTGACGTTGCTGACCGAACGGATCGCAGTGACGCCCACAACTTCGTCATTGATGACGAGGGTGAGTTGTGAGGCTTCGGGCATCACGGATACAGCAGCAATGTAGCCAACCTGGAACCGCAGGTGCTGGCGCGCTTGCGTCTGCGTCACATAAAACGGCCATTCGGACGAACCAACTTCACCCGAAAGACGAAAGCCCTGGATGTTGTTGGTGAGATGCCGAATGAACCCCGCTTCCGTCCCACGCGCGGCGGAAGCGGCTTGCACTTGCCCAGGCGACGATGATTGCTGTGCGCCTTGCGGCGCAGCCACGGGCTGTGCGCCGGCGTACGACGGACGTGAAAACTGATCCGTTGCAGCGGAGGGGCGACCACCCGACGATGCAGACGATGCTGGCGAAACAGGAAGTTGGGCGGGACGCGCAAACAACGGCTGCGGCTGCGGTGCGGCGGCCGGTCCAGAATTGCCGGTGCCAAGGCCTTGCACGGACGGCGGGGCCGTCGTGAAAATAGCCTGTGCCATTGCCGCGCCAGAGAGCGCAACAGTGACAAGGGCAATATAAAAAACGCGGACGACACGCATGACGCAATACTCAAAACAAACTGAATTAGGCGGCTTTGGCAGGCTGTGACTTTTTTTGTGGTTCGGATCCGGCGGCGCTCAAGCGACGAAGCCAGAGTGTTTTGCTTTCAGCTGGCGCATTTGCGTCCGCCGCCGCATCCGCATCGGACGCGTGCTTGCCCATCAAAAGCAGGGCACGGAACGGTTCGGTGAACCCCCAGAAGATGAATTGGCCAGACCCGGCCAGAATTCCCTTGTGCTTGCGGCGCGTCTTGAGAAACCGCGGCAGCGCTTCGGAATCGCCGTACATGAGATCAGCAAGAATATAATATTCACGCGGATTGAGGGTTGGAAACTCAAAGCCCAACACCTGCAGATTTCCGCAAGTGGTCGAATGCCGAAAAACCAACGGGAGCTGTTCGCGTTGAATGATTGTACCCATGGGCGCAATCTCCACGTGCAATTCAGCGCCTTCCGGAATGGTCGGAAGGGCCGGGCCTGCTGGCAGCGCATGGATGCCACAGCCACCAGCGGACACATTGCAAATCGCAACCGGGTATTCGACGCCCTCAATGGTCAGCGATCCCGTGCGATTGATGCCCAACCGCGGATGGCGATCAACCTGCTTGCGCTCGGCAACAACGCCCAGCGCCACGCCGGCAATCAGCATGTTGAAGGTGTTCCACAATCCCACGACAAGCATCAGGTTCGAGACACCAGGCTCGAAGAGATAACGATACAAAGCCATCAAACCGCCGGCGAACAACACGCCGAAGATCGTGAAGAACGGCCAGGACAATTCCGACAAGTGATCGTTGTCGAGCGTCAGTCCCTTCGCCGTAACGTTGAAGGTTGGCTTCCGGGGGCTTGCGACCACAGACACGATGGCCTTCACCAGGAAAACGCCCTGCACGTACTCGTAAAGTTCCGACACCCACGGCCAGCGCACGCTGCCGTAGAGAAAATTCTGCAGCATCAGGTTCACGACGATATAAGTCGCTGTGTAGGCAATGGCCTCGTCAACGTTTGACACGAAGATCTTCACGTCGAAGAAAATATGGGTCAGCGGTGCCAGCATGAAAATCAGGCGTGGCAACGGGAAGAACCAGAAGGTCATGCTCGACAGATAGGCGAGACGCTGAATGCCGTTTAGGCCTTTTTTGAAAGCCGGATTCTTCAGCAGCATGATTTGGAACATGCCCTGGCACCAGCGTGAGCGCTGGCCAATGAAGGACGTGAAGGTTTCGGGCTGCAGCCCTGCGATCAACGGCTTGTCGACATAAACGCTCGTCCAGCCTTTGGCATGAAGCTCGAAGGCAGTTTCGCAATCTTCCGTGATCGTGATGCCGGAAAATCCGCCCGTGGCATCAAGTGCGGAGCGCCGCAACAAGGCCGCCGAGCCGCAGAAGAACGAGCCATTCCATTTGTCGAGCCCACACTGGGTGACGGAATAGAACATCTCGTTTTCGGAGGGCATGAAGTCAAACGTGCGCAGATTGCGCTCAATCGGATCGGGATTGAGAAACACATGCGGCGTCTGCACCAAAAATAATTTCGGATCGCGCGCAAAATACCCAATCGTTTCCTGCAGGAAGGCACGGAATGGCGCATGGTCGGCATCGAACACGACAATGACCTGCCCCTTGGCATGCTTCAGGGCGTTGTTCATGTTGCCGGCTTTGGCGTGCTCGTTGCGCGCGCGTGTCAGGTAGATTGCGCCCATCTGGCGGCACAACGCCTGCAGGGAGGCACGACGCAAACGCGCCGTTTCCGCCTTCTCAGGATTCTTATCATTGCACTTTTGATCTGTGCCGCCGTCGTCCAAAAGCCACACGTTGAGCTTTTCAGCCGGGTAATCCATGGAGCGCGCCGCAGCGATCGTCGTGGCCAGGATGTATTCGTCTTCATTGTAGCTGGGAATGAACACGTCGACCGTTGGCAGATCAGCTTCATCCTCGCGCGGCAACGGATTGCGCTTCAAGGGATCGGCATTGATGATCAGACTGATTGTCAGAATGAGAACGCAATAGAGTTCCGCCATGACAAGGATAATGCCAAGGCTGAAGCCAACCGGATCTGAGATCGACGGCAGAGTGCTCGTCAGACGCCAGTACATGTAACGGATGATGACAAAGCTGCCGAGCGCCAGGAACAACTGGCGCTGGGCGCGGCCACGGCCAAACTTCCAAATTGCGATCATCATCACGATGATTGTCAGGCTGAACGACAATTGCGCCTGCACGCTGACAGGTTGCGTCATCAGGGCGAGCGCCAAAGCACCCGCTCCGATCCAACAAGCCACGCGCAACTGCTTCAACATCGTGTAATTCCGCAACGTCAGGAATTGCACTCTAGGTGAAGGGTCTTTTCGGGAGGGTTAATCAGGCCTAACGCTGACGCTGCCATGCGCAACATGCTTAATCAAATATGAAATGCGAAACTACATCTCGCTATAACACTGATTTTATGCGAGTTGCTGTGTTTCCTGGCATCACGTGCGAACGATCGAATGTCCCGCATTTCGCAAGTCGCAGCACCCAGTCGTGTCAGAGTGAAACACTTCGCGACAAATCAAAGAATATTCTTATGAATCAAGATACTCAGGTTGATCACCGCGACCGCTTTTCAAATGGCAACGCTCGGGACGTGAGGTCCCGAGCGTTTCGGCAAATGTCGGATGCGGCGTTAAAAGCTGATGCGTGAATCCAGAATCCCGTAGACACCGGATCCGCGCACACGATCCTTCGAGTAGCCAGCGGAGATGCCAAACTGCATTGGCCCAAGAGTTATGCCTGTGGCATGGGCACCAACGCGAAACTGACTGTAGGACGTGTCGCCCAGCATCATGATCTCGGGGCCGACGTAAATGTTGTCCACCAGGCTCATGCCAAACTTCAACCGACCATAATAGGCGCTGTGCGCGCTTGAATACACAAACTGTCCGGTCACCAGTGTCCAGTTTGATGGCTTTGAATAGAAATCGAGTTCGCCACGCACGCCATATGCCGTGCCTGCTGCATTGTTTGTGGGATCGACCGGAGTCAGCTTGTCATTGCGCGCTTCTGCGCCGATGAAGCCAGCAACCGACGTCGTGCGCGACACCCATTCATAGCCGACCATGAAGGAGCCTTGCTCCTGCGTGCCACGAATGCGCCCGAGCCCCGCTGTGGTCGCGACGTAAGAATAACTGCCCGTCACGCCACCAAGGCGAAGGCGCAACCCGCTGTCTTCGAGACGCGTGAACGGCGAGATGGTGCCGATCAGCGCGAGATGCAGCGTATCGTTCGACGTCGCGGTCAAGGCCACATCAACCGCAGCCCCAAACGAATTCAAATTGCTGCCGCTGTAGAGCGGCCCCTTGGTGAAGCCGCTATTGGGCGGCGGCGATGAGGGCGCGCCGGTATACCAATCCGCAGCCTGAACCCCCGCCGAGGGGAGCAACGCGAGGCACAAGGTCGAAACGGCAAACGCGACACGCATGGCAGTCAATCCATCAAAACGATGCGCGCTCCGTTTGATCGGATCGCGCTCGACAATCGAATGGAAGGCTGATCACACGCTTCACGATGCTTGTGCACTGACGCTGGGTCAGCCTTCACGATCGCTAGCTTTGAAGCAATGCCATAAGGAGGAGGTTAACGCTGCGGTAGGGCCTGCAAACATGCTTAAGCCCTGGCTAACGTTGCGTCAGCGCTGGTTAATACATTGCCGGTCGTGATCGCTCAGCGGTCGTCCTGCGGGTCCGCTTCGGCTTTTTGCGGGCGCGCCAGCAAAGCGCCAACAGCATCCTGCACATCCATGCGGCCTGCGAGCACGGCATCAACACTGGCAGAAATCGGCATATCGATCCCGGCCTTGCGGGCCATGTCCACGAGAATGGCTGCAGTAAAGGCACCTTCCGCCAACTTGCCGCCACTGGCCTCAGGAACGGACGCACCCTGCCCGAGCGCCAGCCCCAGCGCGAAGTTGCGCGATTGCGCAGACCCGCAGGTCAGCACGAGGTCGCCAAGACCCGAGAGGCCCATCAACGTTTCCGGCTGGCCGCCAAACGCCCGGCCAAACCGGCCGAGTTCTGCAAAGCCCCGTGCCACCAGGGCAGCGCTTGCACTTGCGCCAAGGCCGCGCCCGGCTGTGATGCCGCAAGCAATCGCCAGAACGTTTTTCGCAGCCCCCCCGATCTCAGCACCGCGCACATCGGTGGAATGGTAGAGGCGAAAGCCCGGTGCGGAGAGCGCATCAGCAAGGAACGCCGACAGCGTTGCATCGGTCGCCGCCAAGGTGACCGCCGTTGGCAGGCCGGATGCGACATCAGCCGCAAAGCTCGGACCTGACAAAATGGCGGAACGCGCTGAGGGCAGCACATCGTCCACGACTTGTGTCACGAACAGCCCGGTGCCCCGCTCAATACCCTTGGCGCAAATGACGATCGGCCTGCCGGGTTTCTGCGCCGGGAGATGCGGCAAAAGTGATTCCGCCAGCGCGCGCAACGCTTGCGTTGGCACGACGGCCAAAAGCACGTCAGCTGAAGCGGCGGCTGCGAGATCCGCAGTCGGCACGAGGCCAGGATGCAACGGCACGCCGGGGAGATGCCGGGCGTTCTCGCGGGTTTGGCTGAGCGCTTCCATCTGGCCCGCATCGCGACCCCAGAGCAGGACGGGCTCGCCACGCCGTGCGATGGCATTCGCCAGCGCCGTGCCCCACGCACCAGCGCC
>CAIZGQ010000187.1 GCA_903932565.1 uncultured Hyphomicrobiales bacterium | reverse complement strand
GGCGGCGAGGCCCGGCGGCCGCCCCATGATCATGAAAATGATGCTGGTGCCGACCACCGTCAGCAGGATCGCCAGAACCGGCGAGCCATAAGACCAAAATTGCGATTTGTAGCCACGCGGAACAAACTTAAACAAGCGCTGCGTCCTCTTCCGCCGGCATGCCCGTGCCGCCCATCAACAGGCCGATCTGCGCGACCGTCGCGTCCTTCACCGGGATCGAGGCCGACATGCGCCCCGCCGCAATGACCGCAATGCGATCACACAGCAGCATGATTTCATCGAGATCCTGCGAGATGATCACAATCGCCGTGCCGCCATCCGCCAGCTGCACGATGGCGTCGTAGATGGCGATGGCAGCACCCGCATCGACGCCCCATGTCGGCTGGTTGATGACAAGCACGCTTGGGTTCTGCTGCACCTCGCGGCCAACCAGAAACTTCTGCAGATTACCGCCCGACAGTGAGCGTGCTTCGGCCTTGGGGCCGGTTGTGCGCACATCAAACCGGTCAATGATGCCCTGCGTGAACGTCGCGGTGCGGCTTGCACTCATGAAGCCCATGCTGGACAGATGTGCGCGGATATTGCCCGATAGAAACGCATTCTCCGACAGCGTCATGGTGGTCACAGCGCCATGACCATTGCGCTCCTCTGGCACAAAACATCCACCGAGTTTACGCCGTTCCGTTGGGCCCATATGACCGATGGCGGAGGCATCGAGCATGATCGTCTCGGGCTTTCCAGCCGGCACTTCGCCCGACAATGCATCCATCAATTCGGTCTGGCCATTGCCCGCGATGCCGGCGATGCCCAGAATTTCACCCTGCCGCACGGAGAACGAGATCGCCTTCAAATCGGTGCCGAACTGATGGTCGGATCGCACCGTTAGCCGATTGACCACAAAGCGCGGCGGCGCATCGTCGGGCACATCGCGTTTGAAATCCTTCGGCTTCAATTCGGATGATATCATCAGCTCGGCGAGTTCCTTCGATGTTTTCTCTGCCGGTGTGCAATGGGCAACCACACGACCAAGCCGCATGATCGTCGCCTTTTCGCACAACTCGCGAATCTCCTTCAGCTTGTGGCTGATGTAGAGAATCGAGCAGCCCTCGGACGCCAGCCGACGCAGCACCAGAAACAGCTTGTCGACCTCCTGCGGCGTCAGCACCGATGTCGGCTCATCCATGATGAGAAGCTTGGGTTTCTGAAGCAGGCAGCGGACAATTTCGATGCGCTGGCGCTCGCCGACAGACAAATCATGCACCGCGGCGGACGGATCGAGTGGCAGGCCATAGCTTGTTGAGATCTCAGCGATGCGATCCTGCAGGCCCTTGCGATCTTCCGGATCATTCAGGCTCAGCGCAATATTCTCGGAGACCGTCAGCGCTTCAAACAGGGAAAAGTGCTGAAACACCATGCCAATGCCAAGCCGCCGCGCATGGGCGGGACTTTGGACAACGACAGGCTCACCATTGAGGCGTATTTCGCCCGCATCCGGCTTCATCACCCCATAGATGATCTTGACCAGCGTCGACTTGCCGGCCCCATTCTCACCCAGCAGGGCATGAATTTCATTGTGACCAATGACGAGGTCGACATGATCATTGGCAAGGCAACCGGGGAATTGCTTGACGATGCCCGATAGTGACAACAGCGGCGGTCCTGAACGTATCTGGTCGCTTTGCTGCATGGAATTCGCCCGCCCATCTTGTTGCCCAAAAGTGTATCAAGTTTTGTGCCATGGCATAGATCTGGCTTCGATTTTATCGAACAAAAATCCCGAACTTAAGTCTCACAAAATCAAAGGCCCGCCATGCAGGATCTGCTTCTGAGTGCCCGCGCACTTCTCACCATGGATGGACGCAACACCATCATCCAGAATGGCGCTGTTTTGGTGCGCGGCGATAAAATCGTCGCCGTCGGGGCGCTGGCTGATCTCGCGCTGCAATTTCCTGCGGCACAACGGAAGGATTTTGGCAAATCCGTACTGATGCCCGGCCTTGTGAATGCCCATTGCCACTCGGGCTTTCTGCGCGGCACGGCCGAAGGCCTGCCGCTGTGGGACTGGCTGCGTCTCTTCATAGATCCGATGCATCGCGTGTTGCAGCCCGGCGACGCGGAAGCTGCCTCGTGGTTGTGTTACGGCGAAAGTCTTCTCGCGGGCACCACCACGGCGGTCGATATGTGGCGCTACATGTCGGGCTCGGCGCGCGCGGCCGAACAATTGGGGTTGCGCGTTGTCATGGTGCCCTATGTGGGCGAAGCCGAGGGCTTTGATTATTTCGACACCCTCGATCAAAACGAGCAGCTGATCCAGGATTGGCATGGCGCGGCCAATGGCCGGATCAATGTGTGGGTTGGCGTCGAGCATCAGTTCTATTTCACCGAAGCCGCCTGCCGCCGTGCTGTCATCATGTGCGACAAATACGGCGTCGGCCTCCACACGCATAGCAACGAGAGCAAGCTTGAAATTCCCGAAGCGCAAAAGCGCTTTGGCCTGCTGCCTGTGCAGGCGCTGGAAAAGCTCGGGCTGCTGGAGCCCGAGCATGTGCTGCTGGCCCATTGTGTCTGGCTTGACCAAAAAGAGATCGATCTGATCGCCAGGCACAACATCGGTGTCGCGCATAATCCAACCAGCAACATGAAGCTTGCGAGTGGCGCAGCGCCTGTCGAAAAGCTGATTGCGGCCGGCATTGCGGTTGGCATCGGCTCGGACGGCGAGAAGGAGAACAACAATCTCGATATTTTTGAAGAGATGAAGATTGTCTCGCTGCTGGCGAAATTCAGCGCCATGAAGGCGGATGCGCTCGATTCGTGGTACATTTTGCGCTCCGCCACCATTGAAGGCGCACGCGCGCTGGGCATGGCGGACAGGATCGGGTCGCTGGAGCCTGGAAAACAGGCAGACATCATCGCGCTGCGCGCAGATAACGCCCATTTGACGCCGTTTATTTCAGACGGGCCGTTCCAGAACCTGCACCACAACATCGTCCATGCCGCGCAGGGCAGCGACGTGATCATGACCATGGTCGATGGCAAGATCGTCGCGGAAAACGGCATGCTGCTGACGGGCGACATGGCCGCCTACATCCACGTGGCCGAACAAGTCTGCGATCAGGTGATCAGGCGCCGCACGGACTGGCTCAGTGTCAACACATCCGGCGCGCATTCGCCGGTGTGATGTTCCGAAAACCGCCGCTGGCTGTTTCAAACAAACAAAACCCCGGACCTGCTGAGCAGATCCGGGGTTGTCTTTGGCGACTGCCGTCAGGTGACAACAGTCGGGTTTGTCAGATCAGAACTTGGCTTCGACGCCGGCGCGGAGTGAGTTCTCCGTGCAGCTGCCGCGGTTCGCACCGTTGCAAACGCCACCGGCGTTCTTGTGATCCAGGCCGAACTTGTTCTGCCAGTAGCGGTAGGCCACGAACACATCAAAGAAGTGCGAACGTGCCTGGCCGAAGATCATCTTGCTCACGTCAAGCGACAGCTTCTGCTCGCTGTTGAACTCGACTGTTGTATTGGCGTTGAACGGGACGCCAGTCACGCTGTAGAGAGCGCCGTTCCCCTTCGGACCATGGAAATTTGCATAACCACTGATCGAGAGCGGCAGAGCCTCCGGCAGGAAGCCCAAATCCATGGCGTAGTTGATTTCGAGATCCCAAGTACCCTTGAAGGACTCGTAGCCACGACCAATGAACAATGAACCAAAGCCGTTGTTGTTCCACTCTTTGTAGTACAAAGGCGAAATGTTCAAATGACCCTTGTAAGGCAGCGCAAAGGTGAACTCGAGACCAGCAACGATATCGCGCTTGGCCGGGGCAATGAAGTTGTTCTCTGTGTTGGCGTCGCCACCGATTTCAAGCGAAACGTCGAGCAACGGACCATAGCTGAACTGCTTGGTCTTGAACAACTCGTTCAGCCCGAGTGTGCTGCGGAACAAGCCATAGATTTCTGTCGCGCCATTGACCTGGTTGGCCGTCGCACCAAACGGATACGGGGCAGACGGATCCTTTTTGTCGGACTTCAGCCAATCGATTGTGAAAAAGTTGGTGCCCAATGACCAAACGTCAAAATGGGTGAAGTTGATGACGGTCTTGGAGGTCTTGCCCAGCGGAACGCCTGGATCGGTTCCACGGAAAATCTGGGACACACTGAACGAGTTCTCGTTCACGAAGAAAAACGGTGCCGGCTGCGCCATCTCGGGCGGGCCCTTCTTGGACGGAAGATCGGCGGCAGATGCTGTTGCGACCGAGGCGCCGAGCACCAGCGCCGCAGAAATGGTCTTTGTGAGTTTCATAACTTCCCCTCATCGCAGAACGTGACATCAGTCGTCGCTGATTCATCGTTGGCAAACCCTTGCGTAGGGGTACTCACAAGGGAAGATCATTATTTGACAGCACAGCTTACGCCTTAATCAGAACGGGCATTAATTAAGCAAAAGAGGGGGTTAGCCCGGTATTTGGCGAAATTGTGTCAAAGGCTGTCACATTTTTACAACTTATTTTTGACGTAACGCGATCTGCCCCTTTTGTCGCCATTTGCCCTTAGATTTGAGGCTAAGTGCCCAATTGTCGCGCTGCGCTGCCGTGCCCTTCGGCAGGCACGTGAAATGCATTATATTGAATTCGCAAATCGGGGCAGAAGTGATGACACGCATGATGAACGAACGTGACGGCGCGAGCCCACTTCGCTTCCTGTTTCGCGGCGAGCCTGTCAGCCTCTCGGATATGTCACCTCGCCAGACCCTGCTGGATTGGATCCGTCTGCAAGCGGGTGCACTTGGCACCAAGGAAGGCTGCAACGAGGGCGATTGCGGGGCCTGCACAGTGGTTCTGGCGCGCCTCAAAGATGGCCAAATTGTGCATGAGCCAGTTAACGCTTGTATCCTTCTGCTCGGCCAGGTGCATGGCGCTGAAGTTCTCACCATCGAGGATTTGAGCGACGGCCCCAACCTGCATCCCATCCAGGAAGCAATGACGACGCATCACGCATCGCAATGCGGCTTCTGCACGCCCGGTATCGTGATGAGCCTGTTTGCGCTGCATCAGGATCAGGCAGCGCCGGTGACGCGCGACGCGCTCTGCGACCAGCTTGCGGGTAATCTCTGCCGCTGCACAGGCTATCGCCCCATTCTCGACGCGGCGATGGAGGCTTGCGCCAAGCCCGCGAATGATCGGTTCAGCGGTGCCACGCCCGCGCGGATCGCCGCGTTGCAAGATTTGTCATCTGATACGGATGTGTTTGTCGGCACCACCGACGCCTTCTTTGCAGCGCCTGCCTCGGAGGCAAGCTTCGCTGCGCTTTACGCAACTTATCCCGATGCGCTGATTGTCTCAGGCGCGACCGACGTAGGGCTTTGGATCACCAAAGGCTTCCAGGACCCTGCCCGCATCATCTGGACCGGGCGCATCGCAGGCTTTGACGCGATCGCGCATAGTTCCGACAGCGTCACCATCGCAGCCGGTGCAACATTGCAGAGCGTGGCTCCTGTGCTGGCGGATGTGCATTTCGATCTTGGCGAAATTCTGCGTCGCTTTGGCTCAACGCAGGTGCGCGCATCGGGCACCATCGGCGGAAACATTGCCAACGGCTCGCCGATTGGTGACCTGGCCCCCTGCCTCATCGCACTGGGGGCGGACATTGAATTGCGCCACAAGAGCGGGTCACGCCGATTCCCTTTGGAAGACTTTTTCTTGGCCTATCGCAAGCAGGATTGCCGCGAAGGCGAGTATGTGGCCCGCCTGCACGTGCCAAAATTGAAAAGCACATCGGCCTTCCGCGCCTTCAAGATCAGCAAGCGGTTTGATGAAGATATCTCGGCTGTGCTGGGCGCGTTTCATTTTCAGATCGAGGGCCACAAGGTGTTGTCTGCGCGCATCGCATTCGGTGGCATGGCGGGCACGCCCGCACGCGCCAAGGCAAGTGAGGCCGCCTGCATCGGGATTGATCTTGAGTCCGAGACGTCGTGGATGGCCGCGCTCGATGCGCTGGCACGGGACTACACGCCGCTGTCCGACATGCGCGCCAGCAGCACTTACCGGTCCCTCGTAGCGCGCAACCTTTTGAAGAAAGCCCTTCTGGAAATAGGCGCAACCGCGACATCACAGACCCGCATCGCACATCGAGGCTGGACCCATGCTGCTGAATAAAGCCGAGGCGCGCGCGGACACGTTGGAAGACGTACCGGTGGTTGTCGTTAATCAGCCGATCAAGCACGATTCCGCCTCGCTGCATGTGCGCGGTGCTGCCCCCTATATTGATGATATCCGGGAGCCTGTTGGCACGTTGCACATCGCGCCCGGCCTTTCGACCATCTCCAGCGGCACGATTGAGACCATGGATCTCAGCGCTGTGCGCGCCGCACCCGGCGTCGTGGCTGTCCT
>CAIZGQ010000186.1 GCA_903932565.1 uncultured Hyphomicrobiales bacterium | reverse complement strand
CAGCAGATGCGCAATGCCGAGCGCGTCGCAGATTTTCTGGGCGAACAACGAACCACAGTGCAACGTGTTTTGTTTCCCACTCGGAAGGATCACCCGCAGCATGCCGTTGCCATGAAACAAATGCGTGGCGGTGGAACAGTTGTCGCTTTTGATGTCGCTGACAAGGAAGCCGCATTTCGCTTCGCGAATGCGCTTTCCATCATCAAGATTTCCAACAATCTCGGTGATGCCAAAAGTCTCCTCACACATCCCGCAACGACCACCCACCAGCGATTGGGTGAGGCAGCGCGCGCTGAAATGGGGATCGGTGAGGGCCTGCTTCGTCTGTCTGTCGGACTGGAAGATGTCGAAGATATCATCGAAGATCTGATGGTGGGCCTGGCCGCGATCTGATCCGGATCAAGCTTTTTCGCGTGAGCCGAAGTTGAAGCGGGGCGCATGGCTTCCCGCTTCCAAAATCTGCAAATCTCCCAGATCGAGTTTGCGGAGCGTTTGATCCAGCGTTTGTAAGTCGACGCTTCCGGGCACTGAAATAAGTAATGACAGGCCAACGCCTTGCGCAGCCTGCACGATCACCTCTCCCGTGAGACTCTTCAAGGCCGTTCTAATCTCGTCGCGCCATCGCTCAACCTTTAGTGAATAAAGGACGATCTCGCGCGCCGCTGCCTCGGCTAAGGGGCGTGCAATGACATAAACGGGCGTACCGGCTGGATGATCCGGACGTTCAACAAACGGCAGACGTGCGATGATTTTCGGTGCTGTGGGAGCTGACAATGCTGTCCACCACGCACCACGCGACGCATCTCCGTGGATACGAATCATGCCGAGATCGCCACTCGCTGCTGCCACTGCATTGATCACCTCCAGCGGAGACTGATGCTGCATATAAGGAACGGTGTAGCCAAAATGAAAGCGTGCCGAGTCACGCATGGCTGGCTCGGCGCCCGCAACGTCTGCATGCACGCTGTAGTTGGATTGAACGTAAGTGAAGGTAGAAATGATGATCCGCCAGATACCTTCGATCGTATCAAGGGGCAGCAACCCTTTGTGGCGCTCAGCAAGGCGGCGCATCATTTCAGCTTCGCGGCCCGGTCGGAATGCCGAGCCGCCGCCCTGCTTTTCCTTGACGGCAATCAAACGATCGATGATCGCGCTGCGTTCGATCAGAAGCTGATGGATGTTGGCATCAATCCGGTCGATATCAACACGCAGCTCGCCGAGGATTTGTGGGAGTGTCTGGGGCGTCGCGCTCATCGTCAAAGACCTTTGAAATGTTCAATCTTGCTGGCAGTTCGGCTTAGTTTAAAATCCGTCAGCCAAACTCCCGCGCTGCCGAGGATCGGCCGAGCCTGTCAGCAACCCTGCGTTCGTGCGCCCAATCACCGCCGCTGATCCCCATCCGTCCTGGACCCTGATCGTCTGCCCCTTGGCCTGCAGCAAAGCCATTGTGTCAGGCGAAACACCGCGTTCCATCACAAGCTGATCTGGACGCCATTGATGATGAAAGCGCGGAAGGTCGACGGCATCGGCAACATTGTATCCGTGATCTATCAGGTTGATCAAAATTTCCACCACCGTGGTGATGATTCTGGACCCTCCTGGACTGCCCAGAACAAATTCCAGATGACCATCCTTGAAGACGAGCGTCGGGCTCATTGAGGACAACGGACGCTTGCCGCCCTCCGGCAGATTGAGCCCCTGACCCACAAGACCATAGGTGTTGGACGCTCCAGGCTTCGCCGTAAAGTCATCCATCTCATTGTTAAGGACGACGCCGGTTCCCGTCGCAACCATACCCACGCCAAAGGACAAATTCAGCGTGTAGGTGTTGGCGACCGCATTGCCCTCCTCATCGACGACTGAGAAATGCGTCGTCTGACTGCTCTCATACGGCTGGGGGCGACCAGGAGCGATCTCGTTAGCCGACAGCGCCCGCTCAGGCGAAATTTGTTTGCGCCGATCGTCTGCGTAGGATTTCGAAATAAGCCCACGGGCTGGAACAGTATAAAAGTCGGGATCCGCCAACCACTCGGAGCGATCTGCATAGGCGAGCTTCATCGCTTCCGCCATAACATGAATTTCCGCAGCTGAATTTGCGCCAAAAGTACCAATGGGAAATGCCTCGAGGAGATTGAGAATTTCAATGACGAGCGCACCGCCAGATGACGGTGGCGGCATGCTCACAACCTCATGCCCGCGATACGTGCCGCGCAGAGGTTCGCGCTCCACAACCTTATATGTCGCGAGATCGTCCACGCTCATTCGACCGCCGATTCCCCGCACACTGCTCGCGATGGCATCTGCAATGGGGCCGTTGTAGAAGGCGCTTGGGCCCCCGAGTCCGATTGCACGCAACGTGTTTGCAAGGTCAGTCTGGATAAGCCTGTCCCCAAGTGCGAGCGGCAGACCGTCAGCATGCAGGAAAATCTTCCGCGTCTCCGGGAACTTTCCAATGCGGCCGGCATCCTGCGCCAGGGAATCCTCAAGATCGTCAGCGACTGGAACGCCGTCTCGGGCCAAGGCGATAGCGGGAGCGACAAGTTGCTCCAGCGAGAGCCGACCTGACCCCCAGTGAGCATGCGCATAAGCCAGTCCGGCAACCGTGCCGGGGACGCCAACCGCCAGACCGGTATCCCGGGACAGCCGGCCATCGGGTTGACCCGAACTGTCCAGGAAGGCGTCGCGCGAGAGTGCCGAGGGAGCAACCTCACGATAGTCTAAAGCGACGGTTCGCTTCTCCTTGGCGAGATAAACGAGCATGAAGCCGCCGCCACCAAGCGCGGCCGATCTCGGCGAGGTCACCGCCAGCGCGAACCCGACAGCCACAGCCGCGTCGACGGCATTCCCGCCCTGGCGGAGAATATCAACGCCGACATGTGTGGCGTGGCTCTCCTTGCTGACGACCATCCCGTGGCTCGCCCTGACGACAGGCAAGCGAGCCGTCTGACGCATCGCAGGACCAAAAGCAGGATTTTCCTGTGCCCCGCTGCTGCTAAAGACCCCGCAAAACAACATAATTGCGACGGTGCGCAGCAGCGGCGCGATTGGACGCTCAAAGCTTGTTGTCACGCTAAGGCCTCTCGAGCCGCCGCTCTCGAAAGCATTCGGCATATTACGAGGATCAATTTGCGAGGGAAATTGATACCCTGAAACGATCTTCATACAAGACGTGCCACGTGACGGGCATCGGCTTCAAGACCCCACTGCGCTCACAGAGATGCGAAAAGCGTTGCAGGTGTGAAGCCTTCGTCCCATGTAAAGGTTGAGGTCTGATCCAGCCGCGGACTGCGAACTGGTGTCGATTTTGGAGCAGGACATGTTTGGTTCAACAAGCCCGCAAAGCCAAGCCCAGCGGGCCGCTGGTGTCATCAGTGACACGACGACGGCGAACTTTCGTGAAGACGTCCTCGTTGCGTCCACCAAGCAAGCCGTCCTCGTCGATTTTTGGGCGCCATGGTGCGGACCATGCAAGCAACTGACTCCGAGCCTCGAGAAATCGGTGAAGGCCGCCGGTAGGAAAGTTCGGCTTGTCAAAATGAACATTGAAGAACATCCGGAGATCGCCGGGCAGCTCGGAATCCAGTCGATACCTGCGGTCATGGCGTTTCAAAATGGACAACCCGTTGATGGGTTTGTCGGCGCGCTGCCGGAAAGCCAGATTCGCCAATTTATTGAACGATTGGTGGGGCCGATTGAGGATGATCTTGTCGATCTCCTGCAACAGGCCGAGCAGGCGCTGGCGAATGGCCAAGCTGATGAAGCCGCTGCGCTCTTCGATACGATTTTGGAGCAGCAGCCGGAACACATTGAGGCGATCGCTGGTCGTGTACGGACACACCTTGCTCTGGGCGAGGCAGACAAGGCACGAGGTTTACTAGATGCGATCCCAGCAACAGTCGTGCAAAATCCAAAGATTGCAGCAGCCAAGGTCGCACTCGATGTCGCGGACCACGCAGCGTCGCTCGGCGATCTTGCCGACCTGAAAAGGAAACTTGGGTCCGACCCTAACGACCACCAATCGCGCCTCGATCTTGCTTTGTCTCTGAGTGCAAGCGGCGACCGCACCTCTGCGGCAGACGAATTGCTCTACATTATTCAGAAAGACCGAAAATGGAACGAGGATGCTGCGCGCAAGCAGTTGATTCAACTTTTTGAGGCCTGGGGGCCGATGGATCCGCATACGGTCCAGGCACGTAAAAAGTTGTCACGGGTTTTGTTTTCTTGAGCCAGGCCGTCGCTGAGCCAAGTCGCGTTTCCGGAGTCTCGAGATGAGTATCAACAATCCATATCAATCGATCACCGAGCTTCCGTCTGTGCTTCCCATTTTTCCGCTGGAGGGTGCTCTGCTGCTTCCGCGAGGCCAACTTCCGCTCAATATTTTTGAGCCGAAATATATGGCGATGATCGATACCGCCCTGAGCGGTGATCGTCTTATCGGAATGGTGCAGCCAAGCCAAAGCGCTGATGAAGGGAAGTCTTCGCGTCTGCAGTCTGTGGGCTGCGCTGGTCGCATTACGCAGATCGCGGAAAGCGGCGACGGGCGTTACGTGCTGACATTGACGGGCGTTGCACGTTTTCGGATCACCAACGAACTCAAGAGCGAGACGCCGTTTCGTCAGTTCAAAGTTCTGTTCAATGAATTCGCGCACGACCTTGTTGCACGCACAGGTGAGGACGAGGTCGATCGCGCTGCGGTAATTCAGGCGCTTAAAAACTTCTCAAAAGCCAATCGCATGAAAGTCGATTGGGAAGCGATTGATGAGGCTCCGAATGAAGCTCTCGTTAACGCACTGTCCATGATGTGCCCATTCGGACCCTCGGAAAAGCAAGCATTGTTGGAAGCTATCGATTTAAGGATGCGCGCCGAAGTGCTGGTGGCCATCAGCGAGATATCCCTGGCGCGCGATTCTGGCGCTCCCTCGTTGCTTCAATAAGATTACACGATGGCCGATTCTCAGTTTGAAAAATCAGGCCCAGACAACGCTCGGCCTGCGAATGCGGCAAAACGAATTGACCCAAGGCTCTTGGAAATACTTGTTTGCCCGCTGACCAAGGTAACCTTGGAATATGATTCCGTTCGCCAGGAATTGATCTCGCGCTCCTGCCAATTGGCATATCCAATTCGCGATGGCATTCCCATCATGCTGGCAGACGAGGCACGGCCCATTCCGCAGGTTTGAATTCAAAGCAATTCGCCGCGCATCAAGCGCGGGACGGCACCAGCCAGACCGGAAGCCTCGCGAATAAGCTGCCATTTCAGCTCTGGCAAGCGATCGACAAGACCCATGCCAATATCTCGCACGACTCTTAGAATCGTCGAGTTGTTAGTGAAAAGTCGATTCATCGTATCCATGCCCGCAGCCATGCTGATGGCATCGAAGCGCCGGGCGCTCTCATAAGCGCCCGTCACGCGCGGAGAGCCTGCATCAAGTCCGAGACGGATGTTTTCCGCGATCGCTTCTGAAAGTGCCGCAACGTCCCTAAAGCCAAGGTTGATGCCCTGCCCCGCCAGCGGATGGATGACATGCGCCGCGTCCCCAATCAACGCGACGCGATTGGACGCAAAACGCCGCGCGATATGAAATGACAGCGGCCACATGCCAGGCGCATCAAGAATTTTCAAAGCGCCGAATTGCAGCCCGAAACGTTTTTCAACCTCGTTGCAGAACTTATCCTCCGGCAGCGCGATAATCTCTGACGCTTGTTCAAGCTCTGTGGTCCAGACGATAGATGAGCGATTCCCGCCCAACGGAAGGATTGCAAAAGGTCCCTCTGGCAAGAAGTGCTCATAAGCCACGCCCTCATGCGGTCGCTCATGTCCAATCGTGGCGACGATCCCGGCCAAGGGATAGCTCCAGTCAACGGAGCGTATTCCCGCCATGTCTCGCAAGCGTGACTTGAGCCCGTCGGCGGCCACCAGCAGCTGCGCGTTCATATGGCCAAGTGGTGTCTGCGCGGATACGAGGTCAGGTGTGGTTTCAAAACCAGTGACTTGGGTCGCAATAATTTGGACACCAAGTCCGAGTGCACGAGCCTCCAAGGCAGCTTCAAGCTCACCGTTAAAAACCATGTGAGCGTAGGGCCCATCGGGTTCGGGGGCTTCGAAATTCAGGAAAGCAGGCCGAACGACATCATTGGAGTTCGAGTCCGTAATAATCATGCGCTGGATGGGCTGTGCGCGACTTTCGATGCTGGACCAAACGCCCAACGTCTCCAGCATTCGACGCGAACCAGCCGCGATTGCGGACGTTCTGTTGGTCACGGGGCGTTTTCCCAATGACGGGTCGCAAACGACGACGTCGATATGCTGTTCAAACGCGTCCTTGAGCGCGACAGCCAAAGCCAGGCCGGCCATGCCAGCACCTGCGATGACAATATCTGTCCGGTCGGGCACATTCATTTCCGGCATCCTTCCGCTCCACGGCCGATTATACAGCGGCTTTTAGGTAGGCCCCGCGCGGGCGCACCACAAGTTGAAGTGCACCGGCTGAGATCAAGGGCGCGGAAGTGCCGCGCGCGACGTGGCTCGACATGCACTCGGTGCCTTTTCGTTATAGCTTCAAGCAGCCAAGCAGCGAGGCGTAAGCCTTGCAACTCGCGAAATTGGATCTGAGCCATGTCAAATGTTGTTCAGGAACTGGTTGAAATTCTGAACCTCAGGCCAACCGGCGTGGACGTGTTCGAGGGGCAAAGTCCGCAGGTCGGTTGGCAACGCGTTTTTGGAGGTCTGGTCGTTGCGCAGGCTCTTGTCGCCGCCCAGCGCACCGTGCCCGACAAACCTGTGCATTCCCTGCATTCGTATTTCGTTTTGCCGGGAGATCCCGCTGTTCCCATCGAATACGCAGTCGAACGGATACGGGACGGGCGAAGCTTTGCCACGCGGAGGTGCTGTGCCCGACAAAATGGCCGCATTATTTTCAGCCTCGAAGCCTCGTTTCACGCAGACGAGGAGGGCTTCAACCACCAATCAAAGATGCCGGACGGTCCTGCACCTGGCGAGCTGGCGCTGTTTTCCAATCCAGCGTTGAATGTGAGCCTGCGATTACCGGCAGCCGTCCGCGCCTATTTCGAACGCGAACGACCGATCGAATTACGCCCCGTGAGTTTCAAGAGATATGGTGCCTCCGACGCGCCGTCTGCGCGCGAGCCTGCGCAGGACATCTGGATGCGCTGTTCTTCTGGCCTGCCAGATGACCCGCATGTTCACCGTGCCGTCCTGGCCTATATGAGCGACATGACGCTGCTGGACACCAGTCTCGCAGCCCACGGAACATCCGTTTTTGAGCCTACAATTCAGGGAGCCAGCTTGGATCACTCCATCTGGTTCCACCGACGGTTCCGTGCCGACACATGGCTTCTGTACTCACAGGTGAGCCCGAGCGCTAGCGGCGCGCTGGGATTCACTCGCGGCGAAATTTTTAGCGAGAATGGGGACCTGATTGCCACAGTTGCGCAGGAGGGGTTGATCCGTCCCCGGCGCGATCTTTGACGCATATCGCTTAGAAATTGCGCAAGAAAAACAGATTTAATGCACATAATTTAGTCATTCACACTTGATTGCGGGCAGCGTGGCAATTCGCGGAGCAGTTTCGATGCAGACCAATAGGCATTTCTACCGTTGGACATCTTGGCATGGGGATTGAAAGAGCAGTGTCGACCAGAACTGTCGCGCCAGGCGAGCAGTGAGGCGAGGACCGAGCCGGCATGGGGCGCTATGGCGCTGGCACGACGGCCAAGTAGGGAAAAGAACATGAAGATTATAATGGCGATCATAAAGCCGTTTAAGCTCGATGAGGTCCGGGACGCCCTGACCGCCGTCGGCGTGCATGGCTTGACCGTGACAGAAGTGAAGGGTTACGGCCGTCAGAAAGGTCACACGGAAATTTATCGTGGTGCCGAATACGCCGTTAGCTTCCTTCCGAAGCTGAAAATCGAAGTGGCTGTTGCAGCCGAACTCGCCGACAAGGTCGTTGACGCCATCGTTGGCGCCGCTCGCACCGGACAAATCGGTGACGGCAAGATTTTCGTTTGCCCGCTTGAGCAGGCCATCCGCATTCGTACCGGCGAGAAAGACACAGACGCGCTCTGAGTCGAGTCGGATTTATCCTAGCAGGAGTTCCAAAAATGAAGTTCGTACCCTCTTCCAGGGCGGCGCTGCGCGCGACTGCTCTTGGGCTAACATTGGCTGTCATGGCCGGAACAGTCGCATTCGCAGAAGATGCTCCGGCCGCAGCAGCTGCTGCAACTGATGCCGCAGCGGCAGCCGCAGCCATTGTCCCCAACAAGGGTGACACGGCGTGGATGCTGATTTCCTCGGCGCTCGTTTTGATGATGTCGATCCCCGGCCTCGCACTCTTCTACGGCGGCCTAGTCCGCACGAAGAACATGCTGTCCGTCCTGACACAGGTCTTCATGATTGTGTCGCTCGTCGGCGTTGTCTGGGTTCTCTACGGCTATTCACTCGCCTTTGGCGACGGTGGCACACTGACCCCCTACATTGGCGGTTTCGGCAAAGCGTTCCTCAAGGGCGTAACATCTGATTCGACCGTTCCGACGTTCTCGTCTGGCGTTGTCATTCCGGAATACGCCTACATGGTGTTCCAGATGACCTTCGCGATGATCACGCCGGCGCTTGTCGTTGGTGCATTTGCGGAGCGCATGAAGTTCTCGGCAGTTGTCCTGTTTGTGCTGCTCTGGGTCACTTTCATCTACTTCCCGATCGCACATTGGGTTTGGTACGCCGCTGCTCCGGATGACATCATCACTGCCGCCAAGGCTCTCGCAGCCGCGACGACTGATGCTGCCAAGACGGCAGCCCAGGCCAAGCTTGATGAAGTCTCTGCTGGCGCAGGCTGGTTGAACCAGAAGACAGCACTCGACTTTGCAGGCGGCACGGTTGTGCACATCAACGCCGGTATCGCTGGTCTGGTTGGCGCACTCATGCTCAAGCCCCGCATTGGCTACGGCAAGGAAATCATGGCTCCGCACTCGCTGACCATGACCATGATCGGCGCATCCCTTCTGTGGGTCGGCTGGTTTGGCTTCAATGCCGGTTCCAACCTGGAAGCCAATGGCGTGACAGCTCTTGCCTTCGTCAACACGATGGTTGCGACCGCCGCTGCTGCTCTCTCCTGGTTGTTCCTGGAATGGGCTGTTAAGGGCAAGCCATCGCTTCTGGGCATGGTTTCTGGCGCCGTTGCCGGTCTTGTGGCCGTCACACCGGCTTCCGGCTTTGCTGGACCGATGGGTTCTGTGGTGCTCGGCCTGCTCGTCAGCCCGATCTGCTTCTTCTTCGTGTCAACAGTGAAGAACAAGCTTGGCTACGACGACGCTCTCGACGTGTTTGGTGTCCATTGCATCGGTGGCATCACCGGGGCGTTGGCGACTGGCATTCTGGTCAATCCGGCCCTCGGCGGCGCCGGCGTCCCGGACTACACAGCTCTGACAACCAACTACATCGGCACTTACGACATGAGCGCGCAGATGATCGTGCAGGCGACAGCCGTGCTGTCCACCCTGCTCTGGTCGGGCATTGGCTCTGCAATTCTTTACAAGATTGTGGATCTCATTGTTGGCCTGCGTGTCAGCCCCGATAAGGAGCGTGAAGGCCTCGACGTGGCAGAACACGGTGAGCGCGCTTACAACTACTAAGGCTCCCGAACGTCAGATCGGCGTTCGTCCGTAAGATGAGAGCGGCGGCATGGTCACCATGCCGCCGTTTTATTTTGGGCTCGGACGACCCGCCGACCTCGCAAGGTTAATCTCGCCTTAACTGACCGGACCGTAGCTTGGTGTGACGGCAGGTGGCATGCCGACGCGACTCGACACGCCCATGCCGCGAATGAACCGAGCGATGCGCACCACAACATTCTCATCCGACGATCACATTCCAGAATCACTCAAGTTGTTCCTTGCACGGCGTGCTTCGGAAATCATCGGAATCTGTCTCTTGGCTGGGTCAGCAGGGCTCGCGCTTTGCCTCGCGACATGGTCGGTTCATGACCACAGCCTGACGAATGCGACCTCGGCACCCACTCGTAATCTTCTTGGATTTGGCGGTGCCGTGGTGTCCGACCTGATCATGCAATTGATCGGCTTGGGTGCCGTCGCCCTGCTCGTGCCGCTGACGTTTTGGGGCTGGCATTTCCTGACCCATCGAAAGCTAGAGCATCCAAAATTGCGGATGGCACTTTGGCTCATTGGCATTGCAACAACGGCGGCGATCTTTTCCGTTTTACCTGCAACTGACAGGTGGCCCCTCCCGACCGGGCTTGGTGGGCTTGTCGGCGATAAAATCCTCTCCATCCCCAGCGCGCTTGCATCGGGATCACGCCTGGCAATGCTCCTGATGGTCCTGCCGCTGATTGGGGTCGCACTTCTGACCGTGTCCGGCGCGTCCGGCTTCGGCTTCCAGGAACATCGGGCCGAAGACGAATTCGATGATCTGCTGCCGTTTGATGACCAGGCCGAGGAAGAGGACACGCCAGCCTCTCGGCCTGGACTGGGGATTATTTCGATCGGCGCCATCATTCATGGCGTCTTATGTTTGCGCAGCTTTGTGGACCAGAAATGGGTCCGTACCCTGCGCGATATCAAGGGACAGCACGGGGCCGAAGAACGGGTAGACCCCCTTGTCCAGCCTCGGCGCGGATCACGGGTGGAGCCGCGCTTCGAGCCGCAGCCGGGTGCAAAGTCGATTCAAGTGCAGACCCGACCATCGCATCCGGTTGACGACGCTGAAGACTTTGAAGACGAGCGGGCTGGGCCGAAAGTCACGCCGCCCGCTGCTCCGCTCAAGCCTGGTAAGCGCACCACACGAGAAGCTCAACCATCTTTTCTGGACCGCCACGCTTACGCGTTACCAGCCCTTGCGCTCCTCGCAGAAGCTCGCAAGCAGGCTGTCAGCAAGATCTCGGAAGATGCCTTGGAGCAAAACGCGAGACTGCTCGAGGGCGTGCTCGACGACTTCGGGGTGCGCGGCGAGATCATCAACGTCCGGCCAGGGCCGGTTGTCACGCTTTATGAACTGGAGCCGGCACCCGGGATTAAATCCTCGCGTGTCATTGGCTTGGCGGATGATGTGGCGCGATCCATGTCGGCAGTGTCCGCGCGCGTGGCCGTTGTGCAGGGCCGCAACGTCATCGGCATTGAACTGCCGAATCAGAAGCGTGAAACAGTCTACCTGCGTGAATTGCTAGCCTCGGAAGACTTCGAAAAGTCCAAGCAGAAGCTCGCCATCGCGCTTGGTAAGACCATTGGTGGCGAGCCCGTCATCGTCGATCTCGCCCGGATGCCGCATCTGCTGGTTGCCGGCACGACAGGCTCTGGAAAATCTGTCGCCATCAACACGATGATCTTGTCCCTCCTGTATCGGCTCACGCCGCAGGAGTGCCGCCTGATCATGGTCGATCCGAAAATGCTTGAGCTGTCGGTCTACGATGGCATCCCCCATCTTCTGACGCCCGTCGTCACGGACCCCAAAAAAGCTGTGGTGGCCTTGAAATGGGCCGTCCGCGAGATGGAAGACCGCTACAAGAAGATGTCGCGCGTCGGCGTACGCAACATCGATGGCTTTAACGCGCGCGTGGCGGAAGCCAGCGCCAAGGGCGAGATCATCACCCGCACCGTTCAGACGGGATATAATCGGGAAACCGGCGAAGCAGTCTACGAGCAGGAAGAGCTGAACCTGGTCGCCCTGCCTTATATCGTCGTCATCGTCGATGAAATGGCAGACCTTATGCTCGTCGCCGGCAAAGACATCGAGGGCGCGATCCAGCGTCTCGCGCAGATGGCGCGCGCTGCCGGCATTCATCTCATCATGGCGACCCAGCGGCCATCGGTGGATGTGATTACCGGGACGATCAAGGCCAACTTCCCGACCCGTATCTCGTTTCAGGTGACGTCAAAAATCGACAGCCGGACGATTCTTGGCGAGCAAGGCGCGGAGCAACTGCTTGGGCAGGGTGACATGCTCTACATGGCCGGCGGCGGGCGCATCTCACGCGTCCACGGCCCATTTGTATCCGACGGTGAAGTTGAAAAAATTGTCGCGCACCTCAAGACGCAGGGCGTTCCAGACTACCTTGAGTCTGTGACTGCGGATGATGAGGCGGAGGGTGCCGACGGCGAGGGTGGGGACACCTCCGCCAGTGGACAATACGGCGACGAGTCCGGTGATCTTTACGATCGTGCTGTTGCAATTGTGCTGCGCGACCGTAAATGTTCGACCAGTTACATCCAGAGACGGCTGTCGGTTGGATATAACAAGGCGGCTTCGCTCGTCGAACGAATGGAACAGGAAGGCGTGATCAGCGCTGCGAACCATTCCGGCAAACGTGAAATCCTGGTTGGTGGCGGCATTGACCGTGGTGCTTTTGATCCAGACGCTGACGATTAAACCGAGCGTTGCCGGGTTTCTGGTCGTATAAATGCCACAGCAGAAATCTAGCGGATCAGCATGATCACCAACATACGGTCTTTCAGGACGAGCGGTCGACGAGCCGCGATTATAGTCCTCGCCTCAACCTTCGCCTGTGGTTCAAGCTGGGCGCAGCAACCAACTCCCGTTCCCAAACCACGGCCGCCCGCCACCTCAACCCCGACACAGATTACCCCCCCGGTCGCCGCCTCACCTGCGGTGAATGCAATCAACCGCTCGGCAACACCTGCCAAGGTTGCGACCGTGGATGCTGCAACCGCAATCCAAAAGGCAAATGCCTTTCTGAACGCAACGAGTGTCACGACCGCCAATTTCGTCCAGCTTGGTGCGGACGGTCGGCGGGCCGAGGGCAAACTCTACCTGCAGAAGCCCGGCCGCGTGCGCTTCGATTATCAGCCGCCAGCGACATTGCAGATCATCTCGGACGGATCCTCGGTCGCAATCCGCGACAAGAAATTGCAAACTCAGGATCTTTATTTCGTCGCGCAGACGCCGTTGAAATTTCTACTCAAGGCTAAAATTGATCTGGCCTCTGACCTCAAGATCATCGAGGT
>CAIZGQ010000185.1 GCA_903932565.1 uncultured Hyphomicrobiales bacterium | reverse complement strand
CGGCCGCACAGCGCGAACTGCGATCGCGGCGCATGGCAATCAGCCGTGACAGCCTGGCTGAGGGCACGCGCTGGATATCGGACAGCCACACGGTTTTCGATGGCACCTATCGTAATCTGTATCGTGCAGCCCGCGCCCGCGGTGCGCCGCGTGCGAGCGACGCAGACGATCCCGCACTGAACGAGGGATGAAGCACGTGTTCAGGTCCTGCTATCGCAAGTGCCGATATAGCCGGTGACAAGTCGGGACACAGCAAAGCAAAGGACACCAGGCATGACGCACAAGACATGGATGTTGGCGAGTGCAGGGGCGATGGCGCTCTGCGGAGGCGCCGTGATCGCGCCGATGGCCATGGCAGACCCAATTCCGGAGGCTCACAGTTATGCGGATCTGCTCGAACCCGTGCCTGACGCCCGGGCGCGAATTCATGCGGATGACGCGATGGCTGCGGCCCAGCCGCGGGTGATGCCGGTCGGCATCAATATTGGCATCAATCTGCACGATCATCATCACCACCATCACCACAATGCGCGATGGTATCGCGGACATGGCTATTTTTGGAACGGACAAGTGTGGGTGCAGGGTCCCCCGCCGCCGCCAACGTATTGGCACCATCATCACGCTGATTGGTACCGGTCAAACGGCTATGTCTGGAACGGGCGCGGATGGGGTCGCCCACGAGACCATCACCATCACCACAATTGGCGCTAAGCCGGCCACCACACCTCGATCGCGAGATCGGGGTGTGGTTGTCTAAGCGGGATTGGCTTGCAGAAACATTGCGTTGAAGCGGCTGTACGTATCGGTCAAGGCGCGCTCGATCATGACAAGCCCTGTGCTGGTCAATGAAACAAAAGAGCGTCTCCGGTCGCTCGGGTCGATCTTGCGCGCGATCAGGTCGAGTTGTTCGAGATGCCAGACCCAACGTAGCGCGGTCGTCAAGGGAACGTTCGCAGCCAGGCTTGCGCTTGTGACCGAGATATATTTGTCTTCGGAATGCGCGATGTACAGATCGAGCAGAATGTCCCACGCGGGATTTTGAAACAGGTCTCGTTCTGGCGCTATGTCATCTCGTGCCCTGCGCGCTTTGTACAAAGTGCGTGCCAATGACGGCAATTTCAAATGCGTCTCGACAGATGGATCGCCGGCCTGACTGGCGGGAATCTGATCCTTGGATTTCATCAGCATTGCGTCGCAGTCTTTCGCTAGACTGGCGGCAATGCTTTTTACCGCTTCTGCAAATTGTCTTAGCTCGGTGTCATGATTCATGGCTGGGCAGTTCTGCGTGGAGTTGCACGCCGTCCACATTGGCTATGCTGACGAGATCGCCCCAGGCGATTGAAAAATCGGCCGGCTCGGTGGCATGCTGCGAGTCTGAATCGGCAGCGCCCTGTGCATTGGGGAGATCAAGGTAATCGATCGCGGTCGCGGCGTGCAGCGCCGCTTTGGTTGCGCCGGCTTGATCGAGCAGGGCGAGGGCAAGGCTAAGGTAATTTTTCGCTTCCATGCGGGCTGTCGCCAAATCGATCTTTCTGCCCATGACCACCACTCCAGAACGCGCGCAAAACTGCTTAAGTAGAACTAATGTAGACCCAGCGCCGTTTCAAGCAGATTGTGTTGCTAAAATATGGTTACAAGTCAGTAACCTGCGGTCACAGAGCGGTGAACTTCATGGCGCAATTTGGTCGGAAAACCTCACCGAATTTCGCCGAAATCCGCGGAAAAAGCCGGATTTTCACGGCTGCTTCACTGCTGTGAAAACAAGTGGCAAGTTCCCACAACTCTGTGTGCTTGAATAAGGGAAAATACTAAGGGAATTATCGGTAAATGAAATCACGGAGTAATTAACCTCGATCCTTAATAATCCCATTTCAGCAGGTACGCAAAAATAGGGGTTTGGGATGAATACAATGCTGGGGAAATCGTCAAATTCTACCAAAATGGATTTTGTAGACGGTTTGGATCTACAAAACAGTTTTATCCATGCGGCAGGTTTCGGACGTCACGATACTTCGGAAATGACCGTTGATAAATCGAAGACTATTACCGTTCATCTGATTGAACAGGATCTTGGGCTGCGTGCAAAGCTCGGACGTAACCTCATAAATCTTGGCTTTCATGTAGAAATTTATGCTGGAGTGCGTGAATTCGTCGAATTTGCCCCTCAGGTCGGAGTTATCCTGATCGATGAGTCCCACCAGGCGGGTGGATTGGCATCCGTAATCGGGTCTTTGGATCAGGCGGTTTCCGGTATGCCGGTCATCGTATTTTGCGACAATCCGACTATTCCTGGTGTGGTGGCTGCAATGCGCGCCCGCGCTGTGAATTACCTCGCTCTCGACATATCAGATGCTGCGCTGAAGGCGGCTTTGACCGCAGCATTCAATGAAGGCGAGGCGGAGCGTGCTCGCAAGGTTGCAGTTGCAGGCTGCGGACGGCTGATCGAGCACTTGTCCAACCGTGAGCGTCAGGTGCTGGACTTGCTGGTCGAAGGCGAAAGCAACAAAGGCATGGCGCGGGCACTT
>CAIZGQ010000184.1 GCA_903932565.1 uncultured Hyphomicrobiales bacterium | reverse complement strand
TGGGAGGGGTGGCGGCGGCGGATGAAACTGACTGCAATGGGGCGGAGGACATGGGTGGTCCGGACAAAGGTGAATGGCGCGGGATCGCGGACGCGCCGACGTGGTGTGCCACGTGGGGTCCGCAAGGCGCGTTCATATGAAGGGCAGGGCCCAGCCTGTCAAATTCAGGTCAGCGCCAGCAGGTGCCCGAGCGCCATTTCAAGCCCCATGTCCGTGCCGATGAGGCAGGCCGCTGATGTGCCCGAGACGCCAAGCGCCAAGCGTGCCGTGAACCAGCGCATGTGGGCGATGAGCACGCCGAATGCGATCAGGTAAAACGCCGTCAGCGCGGGTGTGGCCAAGCCACGCGCCAGCATATAGGCGGGCATAGCAACGAAAAAAGCGGCCAAAACAGCCGACCAATTGCTTGCCACAGTGAATGTGGACAGGCTCTTTTTGGATTGTGCGGTCTCGCCACGGTAAATCAGCAGGGCGATCAGGGGCGGCAAGGCCCACGCGGCTAAAAACATGACCAGAAGCCGCAGGATCAAGCCAGGATCATCCGTGAGGCTGGTGCCGGGCAGCAGCAGTCCCAACCGTTCACGCTCAGCAGCCAATGCAATCACGAAGGCGGGTGCAGCCAGGAAGATCGCTGCAAAGCTGCGGCGCAGGCCGCGTTGGCTCGCATCAAACTGGCGAAGCCCTGCAGCATCGCGCTGGAGGAGCCCCCACACACCAGACAAGGACCGTGTCACTTCGTCGGCTGCCACAATCACCGCGAATCCCTCCGCGAGAAGATAGAACAGGATGCCGCCTAACACTTTGGTCGTATAGAGGGGTGTCGATCACGATTTGTTGCAGCGCAACATTTTAAGCCAGATTAGGCGACGGTCGGCCGACGGCGGGCGGCGATCATGTAATTGACGTCCATGTCGCTGGAACGGCCCCACGTGTCGCGCAAGGGGTTGTAGACAACGCCCGAGCGCCCGACGATGGTCGCGCCGCCGCGCCGCAGGGCAATTTCGAACTCGCGTGGCGTCACGAACTTGTCCCAACGGTGTGTGCCCGGCGGCACCCAGCGCAGCACATATTCGGCCCCAACGATGGCAAGGGCGAAGCTCTTCAAGGTGCGGTTGAGGGTGGCCCCAAAGATCAGCCCGCCGGGTCGCGTCAATTGTGCAACTGTGGTGGCGAAACTGGCCGGATCGTTGACGTGCTCGATCACCTCCATCGCCATCACGACGTCAAAGGACTCACCAGCTGCCAGAAGCTCTTCGGCCGTCGTCTGGCGGTAATCGATCTTGAGGCCCTGCTTTTGTGCGTGCCTGCTGGCGATGTCGACATTGCCGGGGGCGGGATCAATGCCGGTGACGGACGCGCCGAGTCTGGCAATCGGCTCGGACAACAGGCCACCGCCGCTGCCGATATCGAGAATGCGGAGCCCGGTCAGGGGTTTGCCGCGAGAGATATCACGCGGACTGCCGTCAGGATTGGGCAGCTTGGCGACGATGGTGTCGCGGATCCATTCGATGCGCACCGGGTTCAGCCGATGCAGCGGCTTCATTGAGCCCTCGAGGTTCCACCACGCTTCACCCAGCTTGTCGAATTGCGCGACTTCAGCGGCATCAATGGATGAATGATTGGCCTGCATTTTGGTGCCCTCGTTGGTCCCGATGTAGGGCTGCGGTCCGAGGGGGTCAATGCGGCCTAGCGGTGCAGCGCTGCGCCATGCCATCACTCGTAATCGACGCCGACCAGAAACAGGCCATCGGGCGGGGCGACCATGCCGCATCGGCTGCGGTCCTTGGCTTCGAGGATTGTTGCAATCATGTCAGGTTGCCATTTGCCGGAGCCCACATGTTCGAGCGAGCCGACAATCGAGCGCACCTGATGATGCAGGAACGAGCGCGCGGCGGCATGAATTTCGATGATGTCGCCAAGCTTGATGACGTCGAGCCGTTCCATGGTCCGGATGGGGCTCGCCGCCTGACATTCGGCCGCGCGAAACGTCGTAAAATCGTGCTTGCCGAGCAGGTGTTTTGCGCCCGTGTCCATCGCCGCAACATCAAGCGCGCGCTTCACGTGCCAGACCTGGCCCACGCTGTGGGTGGGTGGCGCGCGACGGTTGAGGAGCCGATAAACATAGCGCCGACGAATGGCAGAAAACCGCGCTTCAAACGTCTCAGGCACAATTTCAATCGACAGCACCGCAATCGGATGCGGGCGCATGTTGGCGTTGATGGCCTCGCGCAGCCGATCCGGTTGCCAGTCACGACGCGTCAGATCGGCGTGAAACACCTGGCCGGTGGCGTGCACGCCGGCGTCGGTCCGACCTGCGCCCTGAATGGCAACAGGCTGGCCTTCCAAGAGCGACAGCGTGTTCTCAATCACGCCCTGCACACTGGCCCCATTGGCCTGCCGCTGCCAGCCGACATACGGCGCGCCGTCATATTCCAGCGTGAATTTAAACCGGGCCATGCCCTAGATAACCCGATGCCCGACGGCCCAGTGCGCGCCACCGAGAAACTCGCGGGCACTCACGGGGCCGCGTCCGGCGCGTTGTACCTCGTGCAGGCAGAGTGCGCCCTCGCCGCAGGCGATGGTGAGCTGATCGTCCAGAAGCGTGCCCGGCGTGTCATGACCCGTCGCGCTTGGACCCGTCGCGACAGAGGCCCGCAACACCTTCACGCGCTCGGGTCCCTTGCCGAAATCAGCTTCAAAGAAAGCACCGGGAAATGGCGACAATCCACGAATTGTGTTGTGGAGATCTGTGGCTGAGCGCGACCACTCGATGCGGCACTCGGCCTTGTCAATCTTGTGCGCGTAGACAATCCCATCGTCGGCTTGCGGTTTGAACGTCAGGGATCCCCGCGACAGGGCGGCGAGCGCCCGCGCCATGAGATCAGCGCCTATCCGGGACATGCGGTCGTGCAATTCGCCAGCGGTCATGGTCGGTGAAATTGCGATTTTCTCGACCATCGCGACGGGGCCGGTGTCCAGGCCCTCATCCATGCGCATGACCATCACGCCAGTCTCGGGATCGCCCGCCATGATCGCCCGCTGGATCGGGGCCGCCCCGCGCCAGCGCGGCAACAGCGAGCCATGAAGGTTGAGGCAGCCTTCCGTTGGCGCGTCGAGGATTGGCTTTGGCAGGATCAGCCCGTAAGCGACCACCACGGCAACGTCCGCCACATGGGCGCGAAAGGTCGCCGTCGCCTCCTCGCTCCGCAAAGTCTTTGGCGTCAGAACAGGGATGCCGAATTGTTCGGCGGTCACCTGCACGGGGGTCGGCGTGAGTTCCAGCCCCCGACGCCCGGCGGGCTTGGGCGCGCGCGTATAAATAGCCACGACCTCATGGCCCTGGCCCAGAATTTCCGTGAGAACGGGAACCGCGAAATCCGGTGTTCCCATGAAGACAATGCGCATGGGCTCAGGCGAACGGCCGATCGCTGTCGATCCCATCCGCCTCCATCTTGGCAGCCTTCTCGAACTTCTTGATCACGCGCGACCGCTTCAGCCGGGACAGGTGATCGATGAACAAGACACCGTTGAGGTGGTCCACCTCGTGCTGCAGGCAGGTGGCCAGGAGGCCATCGGCCTCCAGCTCTTTCTCACTGCCCTCGCGGTCGAGAAACTTGATGCGGATGCGCTCGGGCCGTTCCACCTCTTCGTAATAATCGGGGATTGAAAGGCAGCCCTCTTCATAAATGCGCTTTTCCGGCGACACCCAGACAATCTCCGGGTTGGCGAACACCATGGGCGCGGGCGGGCCTTCTTTGGGTGATGTATCCAACACGATGATCCGCTTGGGCACGGCAATCTGGATGGCCGCCAGACCGATGCCCGGCGCCTCGTACATGGTCTCCAGCATGTCATCCATCAGGTCGCGGATGGCCGCGTCGACCTTGGCGACCGGCTCGCAGATCAGACGCAGGCGCGGATCAGGCAGGGTGATAATGTGGCGCAAAGACATGTCGTGGCTTTCACTCGTTTCCACGTGAGATAAGCACGCCTGCCCGCCGGGTCAATTTTGAAAACACGAAGCGGCTCGATCCGTCACAATCGGCGCGCGAAAAAGCCCAATGTTAACTTGCCCTCAGCCGCCATCTCGCGCATGGTCCTGTCCGTTCGTCATACAATGTAGCCGGGGAGCTGACGTCTGATGGAAGCCGATATCCTGCAAGCGGCAGGACACGCTTTTTTGCTCATTATGGAGCCGTATCGCCTGATGTTTCTGTTTGCCGGGGTCTGTATGGGCCTGGCACTCGGCATTCTTCCCGGCATTGGTGGCGTTGCAGGAACCGCCCTGCTGCTTCCCTTCACATATAATCTGGACCCCGCCACTGCGATGGCGATGCTGCTGGGTCTGGGTGCAACAACCACCACGGCGGATCCGATTTCCGCCATCGTGCTGGGCGCGCCGGGCCACGCCGCGTCTGCAGCCACCACGCTTGACGGCTACCCGATGACCAAGCGGGGCGAGGGCGGCCGCGCCTTGGGTGCTGCCTACATGTCAGCGCTGATGGGCGGCCTGTTTGGCGCTGTGCTGATGGGCTTAACGCTCCCCATCATTCGCCCGCTGATCTTGCAGATCGGCTCGCCGGAGCTTCTATCCCTGTCGATCTTCGGTATCTCGATGGTCGCCGTGCTCTCAGGCAATGCACCGCTGCGCGGCCTGACCGCAGCCTGCTTTGGCATGATGCTGAAGATGATCGGCTCTGACCCGCAGGTTGGCCAGCAGCGCTGGACCTTTGATTCGCTCTACCTCTTCGATGGCCTGCCGCTTGTGCCGTTGACGCTCGGCATCTTCGCGCTGCCGGAGCTGTGCGACCTGTTGATCGGCAGAACGTCCATCACCAAGGGAGAGGCGGCTTTCGACACCAAGAAAGGCCTGCTGCTGGGCATTCAGGACTGTTTCACCCATTGGTGGCTGATTCTGCGCTGCTCGTGGATTGGCTCGGCCATGGGTGCCATTCCGGGTATCGGGGCCTCGGTCATCGACTGGATTTCCTACGGCCATGCTTTGCGCACCGAGAAGGGTGCATCTGAAACATTCGGGCGCGGCGATGTGCGCGGTGTGATCGCGGCAGAAAGCGCCACCAACTCGCGCGAAGGCGGCGCACTCGTGCCCACAATCGTGTTCGGCGTGCCGTCATCTGCGGGCATGGCGATCCTGCTCGGCGCGTTCCTGATGCACGGCCTCGTGCCGGGCCCCGAAATGCTCACCAAACATCTCGACATCACTTATTCGATGGTGTGGAGCATCGCGATTGCCAACATCCTGGGCTCCGGCCTGTGTTTCTTGCTGTCGAACCAGTTCGCCAAGCTCGCCACGCTGCGGTATTCGATCATCCTGCCGCCTGTGCTGAGCCTTGTTTACATTGGTGCGTTTGAAGGCACGCGGCAATGGGGCGATCTGTATTCGCTGCTGCTCTTCGGCATCATTGGCTGGGCCTTCAAGCACTTCAAATGGCCGCGTCCGCCGTTGGTGCTCGGCTTCATTCTG
>CAIZGQ010000183.1 GCA_903932565.1 uncultured Hyphomicrobiales bacterium | reverse complement strand
TGTTGGTGACCGTGAAGCTGACCTTCTTGACCGGGGAGAACAGGCTGTCGACCGGGATCAGGCCAATCGGCGCATCTTCCGCACGGTTGCGGTCGGCGGCGACATAACCCTTGCCGGTGTTGACGGTGAATTCCATGCGGATTTCAGCGCCCTCATCGAGCGAGCAGATCACGAGTTCAGGGTTGAGAACCTGAATGTCGCCCGTCACGGCGATGTCGCCAGCCATCACGGCACCCGGGCCTGACTTCTTCAGGACCATGCGCTTGGGGCCGTCGCCGTTCATACGGATCGACACATCCTTGATATTCAGGACGAGGTCGGTCACGTCTTCGCGCACACCTGGGATCGACGAGAACTCGTGCAAGACGCCATCGATCTGCACCGAGGTCACAGCCGCGCCCTGCAAGGACGACAGCAGAATGCGACGCAGCGAGTTGCCGAGAGTCTGACCAAAGCCCCGCTCGAGCGGCTCTGCCACCACCGTTGCGAAACGCTTGGGATCGTGGCCGGGAATAATTTCCAGCTTGTTCGGCTTGATGAGATCTTGCCAATTCTTCTGAATCACTGCGGCACCTTTCATTGTGCGGCCCGGCTCACGGGTCAGCCCAAACGAGCTGCGGAACCAGGGCTGACGCCCGGTATGCGTTCAAGCGATGGACGGCACCTGAACGTAACAAAGGCGGGCGCACAAAAGTGCGCCTCGCCCAATTCTTGAAACAGAACGGATCAAACGCGCCGACGCTTGCGCGGACGGCAGCCGTTGTGCGGGATCGGCGTCACGTCACGGATCGACGTCACCGTGAAGCCCGAGGCCTGCAGCGCGCGCAGCGCCGATTCACGTCCAGACCCCGGACCCGAGACCTCAACTTCGAGCGTGCGCATGCCGTGCTCAGTTGCCTTGCGGGCCGCGTCTTCAGCTGCCATCTGCGCGGCATACGGGGTCGACTTACGCGAGCCCTTGAAGCCCATCGTGCCAGCCGACGACCATGAAATGGTGTTGCCCTGCGCATCGGTGATGGTAATCATCGTGTTGTTGAACGTGGAGTTCACATGGGCAACGCCCGACACGATGTTCTTGCGTTCGCGACGGCGGACGCGTGTAGTTTCCTTAGCCATTACTCTTCAGTCCTTCAGGCGCGCCCGTGATACCAGGCGCTCGGGCTCAAACGAGGGTGGCAACACGCCACCCTTGCGATGATAAATTCAGAATTACTTCTTCTTGCCGGCAATCGCCTTCGCCTTGCCCTTGCGGGTTCGGGCGTTGGTGTGCGTGCGCTGGCCACGAACGGGCAGCTGGCGACGATGACGCAGACCGCGATAGCAGCCAAGATCCATCAGGCGCTTGATGTTCATCGACACTTCGCGGCGCAGATCGCCTTCCACGAGGTAATCGCGATCAATGGTTTCGCGGATCTGGAGCACTTCGGCGTCGGTCAGCTGGTTGACGCGGCGATCCGCCGGGATAGCAACCTTCTCACAGATCTCTTCGGCCTTCTTCGCGCCGATGCCATGAATGTACTGAAGCGCAATGAGAACGCGCTTGTTTGTCGGAATGTTTACGCCTGCAATACGGGCCACTGGCCGTCTCCATGTGAGCCATCCCGGAGGATGCTGTAAAAAACAACCCCGCGCCGGTGGAGGCCGGCCTCTGCGGAGGTGAGAACAAGTTTTTCCAAGGACCTGCGCATAGACGCAGCCCCGGGAACGCATGCGCTCTCGGTGAGTTCGCGTGTCTAGGCCAGACAGCCCAGCACGTCAACCGCGATATGCGCAGAAATGAAGGATTTGTGAAGGGAAACGTTGCTTGATCGGGCTTGAGCTTTGCCTTGCAGCCTACGAGCGATAATCTTGCGTAAGGCAACTGCATCGCCAAAAGCCCGATAGCGAAAGGT
>CAIZGQ010000182.1 GCA_903932565.1 uncultured Hyphomicrobiales bacterium | reverse complement strand
GTGAACCTTGCTTATCGCTGGTTCTGTCGTCTGGGCATCGAGGATGCCATCCTGGACCATTCGGCGTTCTCGCGTGTCCGCAACGAACGCTTCCGCGAGGGAGACCTCTTCCGTCGTGTGTTCGAACGGGTCGTCGCTAGTACGACTGAGTCATTTCCCCGAGTCGATTTGTCGCATCTAATTTTGTTTTAGAATCAGATGTTTGTCGAGCTTCCAATCAAGCGGGAGGCTGGTATGGGTCACAACGTCAAAATGGCGATTGCGGATCGTTTTGCGGCGTATGTTGGCGAGTTGACGAAGGTTGTCGGGCATGCGGACCGGGCGGGACCGCTGCGAGATTATTGCTCGGGGCTTTTGGCGACGGAGGGGCGGCGCAGCGTGGAGCCGATGGCGGCGGTGACCGCGCCGGCTCGGGTTTCGGCGCAGCACCAGAAGCTGCTGCATTTCGTCGCGAATTCAACGTGGTCGGATGAGCAGATGCTGGCCAAGGTGCGTGAGCTGGTGACACCATCGATTGAGCGGCGCGGCCCGATCGAGGCCTGGATCATCGACGATACATCCTTTCCCAAGAAGGGCCGGCATTCGGTCGGGGTGCATCATCAATATTGCGGACAACTCGGCAAGCAGGCCAATTGCCAGGTAGCGGTGACGCTGTCGATTGCCAATCACGATGCCAGTCTGCCGATCGCGTATCAGCTGTATCTGCCGCGGGCATGGACCGACGATAGATCGCGCCGCGAGAAAGCGCATGTCCCCACTGCGATCAGGTTCAAGACCAAGCCGCAGATTGCGCTGGAGCAGATCCGCGCGGCTCTGAAGGCGAGCGTTGCCCCAGGTGTCGTGCTGATGGATGCGAGCTATGGGACGAACAGCGGTCTGCGCCAGGGGATCGTGGGATTGGGGCTGCGCTACGTGGCGGCCATCATATCGACCGTCAAGGTACGCCCGGTGCGCGAGGATAATCGGAAGCCGCGGCGCATCAGCGTCGCAGCATTGGCGCTCGGCCTGCCCAAGCACGCCTGGCGCAGCATCACGTGGCGCGAAGGCAGCAACGCGAAACTGCAGTCGCGCTTTGCCCGCGTGCGCGTGCACGCGGCGCCGATGCGGGGCGAAGCGCAGTTTGCCGAAGAGACGCTGCTGATCGAGTGGCCCAAGGATGAAGCCGCGCCGACGAAATTCTGGCTCGCGAACGTCGACGCCAATATGTCGTTCCGCGACTTGGTCGATCTCGCCAAGCTGCGCTGGCGCATCGAGCGCGATTATCAGGACCTCAAGCAGGAAATCGGCCTCGGCCACTATGAAGGCCGCAGTTGGCGGGGCTTCCACCATCACGGCACGCTATCGATCGCAGCCTACGGTTTCCTGATCTCCGAACGGGAGAACATTCCCCCCTCAGAACCTGATCGCGCCGCTCAAATCGAAAAACCTGCCCTTCCCAGTGGTTACAGACCCCGCGGCGCCCCCGATCCGGCCGCAGCGCCACGTCCCCAATTCGATAGCCACTATCCATCGCTGGCTGGCCGTCGCGATTGCGATGACACTTCAACGATGCCAATGTTGCATCCGTCCCCTGCCGCGGAACAAGCGGCGAAATTTGTGATCCAGTAGTATTGGCCGGGGTATCGCTGGGGAGGCACCTTCGTCCGGCATCGAAGACTCCGTAGTCGCGATCGGAATTACCGATGGCGGGCTCGCTCGCTTTTGCTCGTCCTCTCAGTTCTCCGCGCGCGCGTGGTCCGACCGGCATTATTTTCAG
>CAIZGQ010000181.1 GCA_903932565.1 uncultured Hyphomicrobiales bacterium | reverse complement strand
GGCGATGTCCAATGGAAACCGAACTTCATGAAATGCCATTGATGGCGCTCCCGCGTTTACGTTTGCGAGACCTCAAAGTCCGCGCTGGCCCTGTGCAACGGCTTTTGCAAGTGCGCTGGCAATCTGAACCTGCGATTGCTGGAAGCCTTGGACATCGGGCGTCGAGATCGAGACATTAATGACCTGGGAGCCACCACTGCCAGAACTGGCGGCTAGCCCCAGGCGACCATCCGGTCCGCGTGACAGCGGGATGATCGCCTCAGCGCCACGCTCGCCCATCAAACCCGCACCACCGTTCGAGCCAAAAAATGTGGGCTTTGCGACAATGCCACCCTCCGCAAATGGCGTAATGCTTTGTGCACCACCGCCACCGCCACCGCCGATGCCTGACAAGGCTGTCGACAGCAATGCAGACAAGCCCTGCTGCACCGGCTGCATGCCGGCATTGATCACCATCTTGGCGAGGCTCTGCGTGATTGCTTGAAGAGTCTGATCAAAACTCTTGCTACTTTCAATTGCTTTTGTAAAAGCACCAGTCAGTGATTTTGCAACCTTGTCACTTGAAAGCTGAATGCCATCAAGTGACATCTTGATTTGCCCCATATCTTGCGCGGCAAAAGGTTGTGCAGCACCCGTCACATTCGTCACGTCAAGAATTCCTTTTCTGATTGATCGGGAAATCGGACCATTAATCCTTCAAGGCCCGCGCGCGACAAAGCCCCGCCACCAGATCTTGCAGTCCGTTTCATCGCGCTCGCCAACTCGCGAGGCGTCAGATTCCAAAAGGTCTGACTGGAAAGCCGCAGAACACCAAAACCAAATGCCATCGCGTCGTCCCAAGGAAACTTTTCTGGGCCTGATCGCGTCGACGTTTGATCGTCAGACACAATGTCTATGGGTTCTGCGGCCCCGGAGGGTTTGATCGCGGAGGCGCCTCAGCGCCGACGGCTCCGAATGTTGCTGATAAAAGCTGCGTCGCTATATCGATATAACCCTGCAGGCCGTTTTGAACGGGCAAGGCTGCAATTTCGTCATCGCTCATCGCCGTACCGCCACCGCGGATGCCGCAGCCGATGATCCGCAGCAGATCACGCGCCGAAAGCGCGCCGCTTTCAAAGCGCTTCGCCAGGCAGCCAAGATCTACAACAGCGAACGAATCCTCAAGCTCAGCAAGCGCGCCCAAGGTCAGGCATAATACAAACGGGCGATGCCCTAGGACTGCGGATATCTCACCGCGGTGCTGATTGGCCATGATGACTCCATCTTGCTTAAGGTAGTGGCGTAAACGTCAACGCACCTGCCGATTCCAAGGCGAGTTCAAATGTCACCTCTGCCGCGTGGTCGCCTCGATAATCGAGACTCGAGATCTGAAATGGTCCCTGGATAATTCCAAATGCAGGCACAACAATCTGCCATTGCGCGATCACACCGTCGAAAAACTTTTGACGCATTAACATGTCGGACGTTGCATCTTTAAAAATGCCCGTGCCAGCAATAGAGGCCCGCTTCGCGCCAGCCCCTGCCAAAAGCTCCCGCCACCGGCCGACAGACTCGAAATTTGTAATGTCGACGTTATCAGTGTTCAACGCGATCCGCTGGGTCCGCAAACCCGCAACTGTCACAAATGCGCCGGTTCCGTCATCGCACTTGAGAAGGAGATCCTTGCCTCTTTGAGCTGCCATGATTGTTCCCTGTTCAGTTTGATTTTTCCAGAACTGCACGATAGCGCAAGCTCGTTCGAGCAAAGCGGCCGTTGGCGTCACGCTTGGTTTCGCTCGTCTGATAGCGAAAATTCACAAGTGTCCAACCTGCGATCTGCAGACTTGGAGTTTGAAGTAGCGTTGCCAAAAGACCTGCAATGGTAAGAGATTCAAGAAGCCCACGCTGGGTCGACCAGACATCGAGGCGGATAATCTGCTCAGAGCCCTGGTCCGTTGCCGTTGACCAATCCCGATCAATCACATCGCCAAAGACGACGTAAGGTGGCTCGATTCCACGAGGTACCTCGTCGTAGAATTTTGCACCACCCAGCGCGGCAAGGAAATTGACGTCGCTCAAAACCTTGGCGCGGATTGCCTGGCGCAACGCTGCAACAGGCGAAGCGTTTGTGGAGATTGCACTCATCACACAATCTCCTCACACTGACACACAAGATGGCGCTTCTGTGTTGTTGGGTCGTAACAGGCGTGAACCAGAAATGTCCGGGAACCGAAAAGAAGCCGCCAGCCGAGGCAGATGTCCGCGCGCCAACGAAGGTAAATGACATGAGTCACACTTTGTTCCATGCGCTGCGCCATAAAACGTTGCTGCGCGGCGAGCGGCTCAATCGAGCCCCAAACGTCGGCGACAAATTGCCATGTGCGTGACATGCCTCCTGCGCCATCTTCAACATCAACAGGAAGCTGAAGAGACAAGCGGGATCGAAACCGACCGAGCGGCGGGGTTGCCATGATCAAACCCTCAGCCGACGGTAAGGCGCAATCAACGCAGCAACCGGCCCTGACAAATGCCCCCCGGACGTGTCAGCTGTGACGTCGCCACGATTTTCAAACCAGCGCGCGACAAGCAGCCGTATAGCCTGACGAAGCGGCTCGGGGACAGACGTGGCTGCATCGCCATAGCCCACTTGAAGGTCTATTTCGAGGCGGGCACAGACCGTCCGGTCGACCGGCAGAACATCTGTGAAATGCAATTGGGCTGACTGTGGGTTTGTCGCCAGTGCATAGGCCGAAGTTGGTATCACGTTGGAGACACTGCCGAAGTCCACTGTTCGAACGCCAAGCACGGCCTGGCAGGGCATCAACGGAAGTTCAAAACTGCGATGCTCTGGCCAACGGTCGAGCGTGAGACGCCAACTTTGCGTGATAAGCAAGAGCCGAGTTTCCGCTTCAATTACAAGCCGTGCGGCTGTAATAAGGGCGGAGATCAAATCGTCCTCGCTTGGCGTATCCACCCGCAACCAGGCTTTGGCCTCAACAAGGCTCAGGGGCTCAATGAGCGGAGCCACCAACACTTGCTGCGAGAAACGAAGCACAGTTGACCGGCAGCCCTGTTTGCCACCTAAAGGAAGCCCGGACGATGCATCGTCGAAAAATTGCATTTTCGAAAATCTCTCAATGGATATTGATCGGATTAGCTCTGGTTCAGTCTGGTGCCAGTCAAGCACTCGTTGGACAAAGCTTTGACGCGCGTGAGACCCAACGTCATGTCGTCATGGTGCTTGCGAGGTCCAACACAACGGCGTCGTTCTGTACCGGCACTGTGCTCACCCGCACAATCGTGCTGACCGCAGCCCATTGCGTCGCGGACCGCGCGACGACGCGGGTCTTCATCAAGGACGATGCGGGGCAGCAGCGCCTGCTGGAGATCAGCAATATCGCCGTGCATCCCGGTTATGAAAAAGACGCCGCGCGACTTCGGCGTAAATCGATTGACCTTGCGTTGGTTCAGCTTCAGCTACCTTTGCCGTCCATGTTGATACCCCTGCCGGTGTCACAATCCTCAACAGCAGGCATGGGCGATCAGTTTGTCGTTGCAGGCTTCGGCATGACGCAAGAAAACCAACCGAAAACGGGCGGCACATTGCGCAAAACCGCGCTTCAGGTGCGCGCACCTTTGTCAAACGTTTTGCTCTGGCTTGAAGGTGTTGGCGGCGCGCAGGACGGGGCCTGCACAGGCGATTCTGGCGCACCCGTGCTCGATGCGTCCGGCACACAGCTCCTTGCCGTTGTCGCGTTCGCTGCGGGACGCGCAGGCCACGCCTGCGGACAATTGACACAAGCCATCCTGATTGCGCCCCAGCGGGCCTGGATCGACCAGATCCTGCAACGCTGGGGCCAGTAATCAATCAGGCAGTTCCGAATTTCAGCAGCTTGATGGCTTCAAAATTCAGGATGCCGCCGCCCACACGTTTTGTGGTGTAGAACAAGACATAGGGCTTGGTTGAATAGGGATCCCGCAACACGCGAATGCCGCGCCGATCAACAACCAGATATCCGCGCTGAAAATCACCAAAGGCCACAGCAAATGAATCAGCCGCCACATCAGGCATATCTTCGGCTTCAATGACTGGAAAATTCATAAACGTCGCCGATGCCCCAAGAGACGTCGGCGGCTCCCAGAGATATTCACCGGTTGTTGTCTTGAACTTTCGCATCATCGATTGCGTTTTGCGGTTCATGACGAACTTCGCGTTCTGACGGAACCCAGCCCGCAGCGCGTAGACAAAATCAAAGATGAGATCAGACGGGTTGGTCGCCGGAAACGCACCCGCTGTCCCCGTGACCACATAGCCGGTGTTGCCCTGGCTCCACTGCGATTGCGCAATTTTCGGATAGCTCAAGAACCCTTTCGGCTTTCCGTTGCCGTCTCCATTGACAAAGGCGGTGCCCTCTTGCTCCGCAAAGACAGTGTCAACTTCCTGCGCGATCCATTGCTCGATATCAACAGCAGCATCGTCGAGCAATGTCTGCGTCGCAGCCGGCATGGCATAAAGCTCCATCGCCGGATATGTCATGTCCGAAATTTTCGGACTTGTTGTCTGCGGGCGCGGGTCAGCTTCAGCCACCCAGCCAGATGCCGGACCCTGATATGAAAATGCCGTGCGGTAACTAGCGCCTGAAATCTCACGGATGCTGGCAATGGAGCGGATCGGCGAGATACTGGCCAGCCGTCGCAGGATTTCCTGCTCCGCTGGAACAGGAACGAGAAAGCCACCGTCAGGTCCGGAGCCCGCTGACAACGACTTTTCTTCCAAGGACTTTAGGCCACCCACATCACCTGATCGCATGTAACCGCGAAACGCCGCCTTGTGTTCGCGCTGCGCATGGTCGAGCCCGGCGGACTTATCGCTGGTGCCAAGCATGGGGCGGCCGCGTTCAAGCGCCAATGTATCGAGACGTCGTTTGGTTTCATCAAGCGCGCGGTCCATCCGCGCCACTTTTTCTTCCGTGATGACATCTGCGGTCTGCTTGGATTCAATCTGAGCAAGGCGCTCATCATTGCCTTCGCGATAATGCGCAAACAGCCGGTGGAAATCTTCAAAGGCAGCACCTGCATCGGCAGATTTGTTTTCATATGTCTGAATCGTGGTCATCAAAATTCCTTTCAGAGAAATACAGAGGCGGCGTAACGAATTTTTTGCGCCAGGGTTGAATGGGTAGAGGGCGAACGCTGATGTTTGACGGCTGTCACACGTGCCTGTGGGAGCATGGGAAACGTGACAAGCGAGATTTCCCAAAGATCGATCTGCACCAGTCGACGCAAGCCGCTCTTGCGATCCGGCAAGGCGCGCTCGGTGCGAAAGCCAATGGACAAGCCGTCAACTGCGCCTTCGCGCATGAGCGACAGGAGCTCGCGCGAACGCGCCACCGAAAGATTGAGGCGCCCCCGCACTTTCAAGCCGCGATGATCCTCAGCAAGCGAGAGCCACGTGCCCAGCGGCTCGCCCGGCTCATGCTGCCACAGCATGCGGATCCCACCTGCGCCTCGCGCCTTGAGCGACCGAATAAAGGCGCCCGGCATGACGACGTCGCGGCCCAGATCAGGGATGCCAAAGACACTGGCATAGCCCTCAAAAACACCATCCGTCCCCACATCAAGCACATGCGGGGGCGCGCGCTTGATTTCCCTGGCACGCGGCGACCCGCGCGGGTAAAGCCCTAAGCTTGCTGTCATGCTCACTCCATAAAAAAAGCCCCGCTGAGGGGCTGGAAGTTAAATGTGCTAAGCTCGTCAGGCCTGGCGGATTCGCGGAGTTTGCGCAGGTGCACAAACGGGCGGAGGGCCTTTGTCAGGTGGCACGAGCTTTTCAAGCACCCGTGCAAAATGCCGGAACACAAGCTGCGCCTCGGCACTCTGATGTGCCCGTCGTTGCGTCGTCTGCGGCGAGAGGCGAAGGCGCAACGGATCAACCTGGATAGTCATGGTTCATCTCCAAATCGATGGTTGAAATTGGCCAATTCGCGAACAAAGGCATCAAAGCGACGGTTCGCCGCTGCCAACTCCTTCAGGGTCCACAACAGCAAAGCGGATGCCCCTGAGGCCCACAAAAAAAGTGCGAGATGCGCAAGATCACCGCGCTCAATGACGGATTGTGTCACGTCAGTCATCGCGGCCTCCGG
>CAIZGQ010000180.1 GCA_903932565.1 uncultured Hyphomicrobiales bacterium | reverse complement strand
GATCAGGGCGAGGTTTTGTTTGATGGAAAAACCCTGGCGCAAACGCGCATCGGGTATGTGTTTCAGAATTATCGCGAAGCGCTGTTTCCGTGGATGAGCGCGTTCGCGAATATCGAATATGCCTTGAAGCTGCGGAAAGTTCCGGCCAAGGAGGCGCGCGACCGCGTCACGAAACTTGTCGAGCATATGGGCGTCAAGATTGATCTGTCGCTCTATCCCTACCAGATGTCGGGTGGGCAACAGCAGCTTGTGTCCATCATGCGGGCGCTTGTGGTGGAGCCGGAAGTTCTCTTTCTGGATGAGCCGTTTTCAGCACTTGATTATGAAATGACCTTGTTTATGCGCGAGCAATTGCAGCGCATCTTTGAAGAAACAGGCACCACCATGATGCTGGTGTCACACGATCTGGAAGAGGCTGTGTACCTGGCCGATTATGTGCTGCTGTTGTCGCGCAGCCCGGCGCGGATTGCCGACTATCGTCTGATCGACATTCCCCGCCCGCGCAATGATGCGACCCTGGCGCGACCGGATTTTGTGGGCCTCAAAAGCCAATGCCTTGAGATTTTCCAGCGTCAGGTGAGATCGGCATGAACAGCACGAACGTTGATCGCATGCTGCCGTTTGTCGGCGTGTTTGTGCTGGTTGCGCTGTGGTATCTCGCGTTTTTCGTCCACATCGTGGACCCGGTGCTGCTGCCCTCCCCCGATGCCACCGCGCGGGCGTTATGGAAAGGCATGGCGGGCGGCGCGCTGTATGGTGACTTTGTCCATACTGTGTTTCGCACCCTCGCCTCCATCGCGCTGGCTGCGGTGTTCGCCATTCCACTGGGAATCGTGTTGGGCGCGAGCGAGCGCGTCTATCGCTCGGTCGAATTCATCGTCGACTTTTTTCGCTCCACGCCAGCCTCGGCGATGTTCCCGTTGTTTCTCGTGATTTTCGGTGTTGGTGACAAAACGAAGATCTATGTGGCAGCGTTTGGTGCGGCCCTGGTGATCGTCTTCAACGTCGCCTACGGCGTCATGAATGCACGCAAGACAAGGCTGCTGGCGGCCAAGGTGATGGGCGCGTCCAAACTCCGCATCCTCACCGATGTGGTGCTGATGGAATCGCTGCCGCAAACGTTTGTGGGGCTGCGCAACGGTATCTCGTTGGCGCTGGTGATTGTGGTTGTCGCCGAGATGTTTCTGGGCTCGGTCGATGGTCTGGGCCACCGGGTGTTTGAAGCGCAGCAGATGTTCGAGATGCCGGACATGTATGCCTCGATCTTTGCCGCAGGGGCGCTGGGCTATGGCTTGAACCTTCTCTTCCTGCTTGGCGAGAAACGCATCATCCACTGGTCCGGCAAGTAGAGTTTATGCGCGGGGGTGATCGGGCGCGATGCCTGACGCCCTTCCCACGTGAGGCGCGGACCAACCCCAAATGGTGTTGTTGGCGTGACCCGGCGCTTATGCGAACCCAATCAGACAGTTTGCGTCTGCGCCGCGCCGTCCCCAGGTCCTCCTCCTTGCCGACCCGAACCGTCCTGGGGGCGCCTCGGACGGGCTGCAGCGCCGCCCTGGCAAATCTTCACAGGCCTGAGGGCTCCATCCGCTCAAACACCTGGGCGGGCCCAACGACCTCAACGTTCCGGAAGCCTTGCCCGAGGCTGTCCAACCTTACCAAAGTATGAACCAAACATAGCTGCCATGCGCAGTCCGGGCTTGCATTTGTGCGTCGCAGGATTAAATTGTGCATTGCGAGATGATGCTTTGCGTCTCTTGCAATGCCCTCCTTGGGCGTTTCCTCCCTTGACTTGGGGCCGCTTGTTCACTCAGGCGGCCTCCTTTCTTTTGAGGGGTTGATCGTGGGCAGGACGGCTCTTTTGACGCCTCAGGTCGAGATTATCGGCCGTCCCGGGCTCCGCCAATGCCGTGGTCATATACCCCCGCGCACGCCACGCGCCCGCCTTCCAGCACGCCCTGCCGATTGCCCAACGCCACAGGATGCGGTAGTGATTTGGAGTGGAGAGGCGCCTGTG
>CAIZGQ010000179.1 GCA_903932565.1 uncultured Hyphomicrobiales bacterium | reverse complement strand
GAACGTCCCGGCAGGTAGCGCGCAATATCCTCCGCCAGATTCATGATCGGCATGCTTTGCAACGCGATGTGACCGGGCCCAGTCAATGAGGCGAGAAACAAGCCCTCGCCGCCAAACAGAATATTGCTGAAACCCGGCACCATCTGGATATCGAAGGTCACGGTCGGGTCCATGATTCCCACATGGCCCGCATGAACAAGCAGTTTTTCGCCTGCCGCCAGATCGCGCTCAACCACTTCGCCCGACAGATCGAGGAACGCGAGGCCAGGACCGGTCACCTTCTGCAGGATAAACCCTTCCCCGCCAAAGACACCTGCGCCCAAGCGTTTCTGCCAGGCGATCTCGAGGGTCACGCTTTTCTCCGCACAGAGGAAGGATTCCTTCCGGCAGATCAGCGACTGACCCGCGGCCAGCGCAACCGGCATGATCGTGCCGGGAAACCGCGGCGCAAAGGCCACATGGCCGGCTCCGCGCGCGGTAAATTCGGTGATGAAGAACGAGCCGCCGCCAAAGCTGCGCTTCAAGCCTGCAAAAAGCCCGCCCCCGGTATGGGTTTTCATCTCAACGGCATCGTTCATCCAGCACATGCTGTTGGTCTGGCTGAACATTGTTTCGCCGGGCATCAAATCGATCATGACTGTCTGCATGACCGTGCCGGACAATTCATACTTCATGCGTAACCCCCGTCGCGCTGCAAGAATCCTGAGCTGCAGCTGAGCCTGACGGGTAACGTCACACGATCAAATTCATTCGACAAGATCCCAACCCATCAGGCCAAGGCGTTCCTGCGGCGTGAAGCGCGTCTTGTAGGCCATCTTCCGCGATCCCTCGACCCAATAGCCAAGGTACACATGTGGTAGGCCGAGGCGACGGGCGCGCTCAATATGATCAAGGATCATGAAGGTGCCGAGCGAGCGGTCCGTCTGTTCGGAATCATAAAACGAGTAGACCATGGAGAGGCCATCGGCGAGCACGTCGGTCAGCGCGACCGCGATCAGAGGCCCCTCGCCGCGCCCATTGATGGCGGTGTCTGGTCCGCGGCGCCGATACTCGATCAGGCGCGTGGACACGTGCGAATCTTCAACCATCATCGAATAATCGAGCACGGTCATATCGGCCATGCCGCCGTCCGCGTGGCGGGCGTCGAGATAACTTCGAAAGATCGAGTATTGCTCAGACGTGGTGTGCGGTGGGACGGGGGTGCCCACAAGGTCGCTGTTCCGGTCCAGATTGCGGCGCATAGAGCGCCCCGGCTTGAACCGGTCCACCAACACGCGGACGGACACGCAAGCCCGGCATTTCTCACAGGCGGGACGATAAGCAATCGTCTGGGAGCGACGAAACCCGGACTGGGTCAGCGTGTCGTTCAGGATCGCGGCGCGCCGCCCGATGAGATGCGTGAAGACCTTGCGCTCCTCCTGCCCCGGCAAATAGGGGCACGGCGAAGGCGCCGTGAGATAGAATTGCGGGGCGTCGCGCGGCTCTCGGGTCACGTCCATCCTTCCAGATGGTTTTGAACGCGGCTGGGCTGATAGCCCGACTCAGTCATGCTAACACGACATCCGCGTGCGCCAATCTGGAATTGGGGGTCAGATGCGCCGTGTCACAATCACACCTGCGCCAATGTCATGCAGGCAGCGTTTGCCGCTCGTGAATAGCGCCAATGCCAGCACCAGTGGCGTCAGCAGCGTCCACGACAGATAGAAGAACACGACATGGGCCACCGCGTTCAAAAACGGGACCGGGGCGCCATTCATCAGGCGCATCTCCAGATCCATCAGCCGCATGCCCGGCGTTGCCATGTTCGATCCCGACACCGTGAGCCCGTTGTAGACGAGCGCAATGAAGGGAAACAGGATCGGGATGACGAACCATGTCAGCCCAAACGTCACGAGCCCCAATAGGCCAAGCGCTGTGAACAGCACGACGAAGAGGAACGACACGAACGTGAAATCGATCATCAGCGCAAAGATGCGCCGCGTGCGCACGCCTTCCAGCGCACGGGCTGGCGGCCCGTCCGCCGACAGGGACATGGACGCTGCACCTGCATTTGCTCGGCTTGGCATGTCGATCATGGATGTAAACCCCTCATGGCACTGGCCAGAGATCACAATGTGGGCGTGAGCAGCCTCTTCAGCAAGACCTGCCTTCTTCCGCACGACAAACGCTCATCTAAAAAAAACCCCGACCTGCATGGCAGGCCGGGGTCAAACACACGCGAAATGTGCTCGGGAAATCAGAAGGTAATCAGATCGATTCCTTGAGTTCCTTCAGGGCCTTGAAGGCAACGCGCTTGCTGGCCTTGATCTTGATCGCTTCGCCCGTGGCGGGATTACGACCCTTGCGGGCTGCGCGCTTCTTGACTTCGAAGATGCCGAGACCGCCGATGCGGACCTTCTCGCCCTTCTTCAGGTTCTTCGCGATGATCGAGATGAAATCGACGAGGATCGTCTGCGTGCGGCTCTTGGGAAGGTCATGCTCCCCGGCGAGCTGCTCTGCAATCTGCGGAAGCGTCAGTGCGCCGCCGGTGGCAGCAGCCTTCGGCTTTGCTGCGGACTTTGCGGCCGGCTTGGCCGGGGCTTTCTTTGCTGCACGTGCCATTTTTAACTCCAAATGCGAGAATCGCTAGCGATACACAAAAGCTTTTTACAATCGCCCGCTTCAAGACAAGCTCTTTTTTTCACTTGCCGTTGCAAAACAGTGAAAAAACACTCATCCACAGGTAAAAAGCCGTTATTTTTGTCTTTTAGCCTGATCGCAGCCTTTGACAGAACGCTCAGTAGCCAAGAGATCAGAGGTCCGACCGTCAAAAAGTGCCCTGTCTTGTTGAGGCTCTCATGCCATGGCCACTCACCCGATGCCAGTGACGATCGGCCGCCGACCATTGCCCCGCGAGGGACATTTGAGAAAGCGGCCTGTCCAAGCCGTTTACTTGCTACGCCTGCAGCGCAACTCGGCTTTTCAAACCGCGCTCGTCCAGCAAAGTTGGCTTTGTTGCACGGGCATCGAGCAGCGGATGAACTTAGGTCAAAGGGACAGCGCGTTTTTCGTCATATATTGCCCCGTGAAGCTCTTTTAAAAATGTGGAACTAAAGACACCCTTTTGGATAGCAAGTCGCATCAGGACTAATAACTCGTCCTCAGGAAGGTCGAGCGGCCGAACCGCCATTGCACCATTTGGCCACCATGAAAAACGGATTTCTTCTCGCTGGAATTCTTTGACAAAAATTCGCTCGATCCTCTGGCAGTTCTCATCTTTGGCAGTCTTGATCTCAGTTGCGTAGGGTGTATCGCGCATGCTGTTGCTCCTTATCAAACCTTACACTCACAGTATAGCTTAAGGTATAGATTTAGGAAGCGTGCAAATTATCTGCCGGTGACGAATTTTTCTTAGAAACAAAATAGTTTTCAGCTATTAGGCAAAGTTTGAGAGAGCGGCCTGACGGAGCCCGTAACTTTTATCGCATGTGACGCAGTGATCGCTGCCGCCCGAGCTGCCGCGCAGATGCAATGCATCAACGTGCTGGCATGGCGCGACGCAGCCGCACGATTGCCAGATCAAGCGATGACAGAAAGCGCGATCGGTCCTGTGCGCCAAAAGGCTTAGGCCCACCAGTCGATTCTCCTGCTTCCCGCAGGTCAGACATCAAGTTGCGCGTCGCCAGTGCCATGCCAATTGAATCTGCCGTGAAGTGGCGTCCGTTGGG
>CAIZGQ010000178.1 GCA_903932565.1 uncultured Hyphomicrobiales bacterium | reverse complement strand
GCGAGGAGAGGGCAGCATGTCAGTTTATGATTTTTCCCGTCGTCAATTTATTCGAAACACCGGCGCATTGGCCGCTTCCACGGCGCTTCTTGGCGCAACGAGCCAACAGGCACTCGCGGCCGGCGTGACGCTGGGCATTGTCTATGTCGGCCCGCGTGATGACTTTGGCTGGAACCAGGCGCATGCCGTGGCCGCCAAGGCGTTGAAGGCTATTCCCGGCATCAAGATTATTGAGGAAGAAAACGTTCCTGAAACGGACGCCTGCGCAAAGTCCATGGAATCCATGGTCAATCTGGATGGCGCGCAGATCGTGCTGGGCACATCGTTTGGCTATTTCTCGCCGTTCATGGTCGATCTCGCCAAGAAATATTCGAAGGTCGAGTTTCGTCACGCCGCCCCGCTGTGGGACGCAACCAAGCATCCCAAAAACCTCGGGTCCTATTTCGGCTATCTGAACCAGGCACATTATGTGGATGGCGTTGCCGCGGGCCTGTCGACCAAGTCCAACAAGCTTGGGTTTGTTGCAGCCAAGCCGATTTCGTCCGTGCTGAGCAACATCAACTCGTTCCTGCTGGGCGCCCGCAAAACCAATCCGAATGCAACGGTGCAGGTGATCTTCACCGGCGACTGGTCGCTGCCGGTTCGTGAAGCTGAAGCGGTCAACGCGCTGGTGGACGCGGGCTGCGATGTCATCACCTGCCACGTCGACGGGCCGAAGGTCGTCGTCGAGACGGCCGAGAAGCGCGGCGTGAAGACCTGCGGACATAACGCCTCGCAGGCGCCGCTCGCACCCAAGGGCTTCATCACGGGCGCCGAGTACAAGTGGGTCACCATTTACAAAGGCTATGCCGACGCGCTCGCCAAGGGCGAGAAGATGCCGAACATGGTGGCTGGTGGCTACGACACGGACATGGTGCAGAATACGCCATTCGGCGCTGGTGCATCCGAGGCCGCACGCAAGGCGGGCACGGCCGCGATCGCCGACCTGAAGGCGAAGAAGCCGATTTATGTCGGGCCGCTGAAGGACAACAAGGGCAAGGTTGTCATCGATAAGACCTACGACAATTACGATCCCTATCTCGACAAGATGGATTATCTGCTCGAGGGCGTGGTCGGCTCGATCACCTGATTTTGGGAGAAGATCCGCGCGGGGCATGGTCCCGCGCGGTTTATCTGGTGCGGTTGGTGTGGAGCAGCACGCATGGCAGACGCCTCTGGTTTGACAGAGATCGGAAAAGTCGAAACGGCGCAGAGTGATTTTGAAATTCGCGTTCGCCAAAGCGCAGAGTTTGTGTTCATTCCTGTGCTCGCACTTGCCATGTCGGCAGTGCTGTTTTCAGTGTTTCTGTTCGCCATTGGAAAGTCGCCAATCGAGTTCTTCGAGCTTGTTGGGCGCGGCGGATTTGGCACGGCGTTCTCAATCCAAAATACATTGCAACGCGCTGCGCCTCTCATTCTGACGGCGCTTGCCGTCGCGATCCCGGCGCGCATCGGCCTCATCATGATCGGTGGGGAAGGCGCTTTGGTGCTGGGCGGTTTCATGTCCGCCGCCTTTGCGATTCCCTTCATTGACCATGCACCGCCGATGCTGACCTTGGTCCTGATGGCCATTGTCGGCGTCGCCATGGGGGCGTTCTGGGTCGGGCTTGCGGGCGCGTTGCGGTATTACCGCGGTGTCAACGAGACGATTTCAACATTGCTGCTGACCTATATCGGCATCGCGATCATGAACTTTTTTGTGGAAGGCGCGCTGCGCGATCTGACAAATCCCAACAAGCCGTCCACCAAACCGCTGGGTGACGCTTATATGGTGGGCAAGATTCCCGGCACCGATGTGCATTGGGGCCTCGCCTTTGGTGTTGTCATCGCCGTGGCGCTGCACATTTTGATGACGCGCACGACGTTCGGGTTTGCGGCCCGTATCACAGGCGGAAATGCGCGCGCAGCTTTGGCGCAGGGGTTGCCGGTCGGCAAGCTCATTGTCATCTGCACCGCGATTGCGGGCGGATGCGCCGGGCTCGCGGGTTTCTTTGAAGTGGCCGCCATTCAGGGCCGCGCCAATGCTTCCCTCGCGGCGGGCTATGGCTTCACCGGAATTCTGGTTTCGTTTCTGGCGCGCCACAACCCGATCGCCATTATCTTCGTTGCCATCATGTTCGGCGGCATCGTTGCATCCGGCGGCCTCATCCAGCGCCGCATGGATTTGCCCGATGCAACCGTCCTGCTTCTGCAGGGCCTGACCTTCGTCGTGCTGCTGGCCTCTGAAACGCTGTATGGCCGGTTCGACTTCTTCAAGCCGAATGCTGCGAAGGAGCGGACATGAGCAATTCGACTGGCTTTATTGTTCTCATCGCGATCCTGGGCGGCGCGCTGCGGGTCTCGACGCCCTTCATGTTCGTGGCGCTGGGCGAATGCCTGACAGAGAAATCCGGCCGCGTGAATCTAGGCCTTGAAGGCACATTGGTGCTGGGCGCGATGAGCGCTTACGCCGTGTCCTTCCACACGCAATCGCCGTGGCTCGGCGTGCTGGC
>CAIZGQ010000177.1 GCA_903932565.1 uncultured Hyphomicrobiales bacterium | reverse complement strand
ACCTGACCCAGACGCGAATCATGTCCGACAACCGAATAGAGCGCCGCATCGCGCCGCCCTTCTTCATCGGGCGCAATGTCGAGGCTGATGCTCACCCCATCTTCCAGCTTCACCTGGCTCGCCATGGACGTGACCGCCTCCAGCAGGCGAACAATGTTGACGGGTTCGCCATCCGCACGGGCCAATTCGGCATCCAACCGCGACGCATCGGAAATGTCCGTGATCAAGCGATCGAGCCGCCGCACATCATGCTTGATGACCTCAAGCAAGCGCCCACGCGATTCGTCCGTGCGGGCAATCGGCAATGTCTCGACCGCACTGCGCAAGGACGTCAGTGGATTTTTCAATTCGTGCGACACGTCGGCGGCGAAGCTCTCGATGGCATCCATGCGCTTGTAGAGTGCGCCTGTCATATCGCGCAACGCGCCCGACAAATGGCCGATCTCGTCAGCACGGTCGGTGAAATCGGGAATTTCCACCCGCGCCTTGATGCCCCGGCGAACCCGCTCGGCTGCTTCGGCCAGGCGTCGCATGGGCTCGGCGATGGTCCCCGCGAAAAAGAAGGACAGCAGGAACATGACGCCGGCCGACACCAGAAAGATGCGAACGATCGCCCAACGCTCGGATGCGATGATCTTGTCGATATCGCCACCCTGCGTGGACAACAGCAGCGCCCCGCGCACGGTGCGGAACCGCTGAATAGGCACGGCGACGGAGATGATGGTCTCGCCCTTGGTGTTGACGCGCACCACGGAATGCGGCCCGCCGTTCAAGGCGCGCGAGACCTCCACATAGGCCTTGCCATTGCCAACCCCGATGTCCTCGTACAGCGGCAGATCCGGCGTGCCAAAGCGCCCTTTCACAGCGTTCCAGGTGCGCTCGACAAGGGCAGGGGCGCCATCGTCCTGCCCGTTCGCGGCAGCCGGCAGATCGTAACGCAAAATGCTGTTGCGCGCGGCAAGCGAGCGGGAATCCAGCAGCAGATAGCCATCGCGGTCATAGACACGGGCGCGGGTGCGTGTGGGCGACACCAATCGGCGCAGGACCGGACCGATCTGCTCGGGATTGATCGAGAATTCGAGGGACGACTCGACGTTTTCGCCCGGTGCACTGGTCTCGCCGGGTCCCAGCTGCAACAGCTTTTCGGGATCAACAGTGATGGTGGTGTCGGTTTCAACGCTGGCAGAAGCAGCCACGGCAGCTGCGATAATTTCGCCCTGGGTCTGAAGACTTTGAACGCGGGCGTCGATCAGGCCTTCGCGAAACTGGTTGAGATAGAGAAAGCCGATCATCAGGGCGACGAGGCCGCCGAGATTGAGCACCAGAATGCGACGTGTCAGCGAGGAGGCAAAGCGGGCTGTGATCGCGCGGCTGACCCAGCGCATCCGCAAGCCAGCCGCGCGTCGCAGACGCCGCAAACGCGGCGTCTGGACGCTTGTCTCAGAACTGGAATGGGCCTCGGCGCTCATGCTGCTCCGTGGTCAGTGGCTGATGACTGGCGACAGCCAATCGGCAGTCCCCGACCTCCTCGTCATCAAGCTTCCTTGAAACGATACCCCACGCCGTAAAGCGTTTCGATCATCTCAAAATCGTCATCGACGAGCTTGAACTTCTTGCGCAGGCGCTTGATGTGGCTGTCGATGGTGCGATCATCCACATACACCTGATCGTCATAGGCCGCATCCATGAGGGAATTGCGGCTTTTGACAACGCCCGGGCGGGTGGCGAGGGCCTGCAGAATGAGGAACTCCGTCACGGTGAGGATCACGGGCTCGTTCTTCCACGTGCAGGTGTGGCGCTCGGGGTCCATCTTGAGGAGCCCGCGTTCCAGAATCTTCGCCTCAGACTCCTTCTGGGCCGCTGCTTCCTTGGGATTGGCACGACGCAAAATCGCTTTGACGCGCTCGACCAGCAAACGCTGCGAAAAGGGTTTGTGGATGAAATCATCCGCGCCCATCTTGAGGCCGAAGAGCTCGTCGATCTCATCGTCCTTTGAGGTGAGGAAAATGACCGGCAGGTCGGATTTCTGACGCAGGCGGCGCAGCAATTCCATGCCGTCCATGCGTGGCATCTTGATGTCGAAGATCGCAAGATCCGGTGGGCTGGTTTTCAGCCCTTCCAGAGCCGCTGCGCCATCCGTGTAGGTCTGCACGCGATAACCTTCGCCTTCAAGGGCAATGGACACCGAGGTCAGAATGTTGCGGTCGTCATCAACCAACGCGATCGTGGGCATGCCTTCATAAACCTCAATCAGACCGCCACGGTGCAAGGATGCCACCGCGGCGACGCTTGGGACCCGATGCGGTCTTCAAGACCCGCAGCGCGCCCGGTGCGCTTCATCAAACATGACGACATTCGGCAGCCTTATAGGCTGAAATGTGGCGGTCGCGCCACAGGCAAGTAAAATGACATAAATGTAACGTGAGAATGCCGTGATCTGCTCCGCATGGACACCGATCCGACAGAATGGGCGTGATGGGTCAAAAAAGCCACGGCTGGATAGTACCTAGGACCCTGCTGGGACGTATGACCATTCAAGGGATCCGCCAAACCAACAGGAGACATCAGTATGACAGACGAGGGGTCAGGCACTGCAGGGTCGGGGTCGGGAACGCCGCCCGCCGCAAGTGAGCCGCGGTTTGCCCTTCCCGAAGGGTATGACGGCGTGGCGGAGGCTCGCCGCCTGCTGCGCTCTATCCGGGCGGGCGGCCTGGGGACGGTTATGCCGGGGACGGGGTTTCCGTTCGTCTCGCTGGTCAGCGTCGCGACCGATCACGACGGCGCACCGCTGCTTCTCATGTCGCAACTCTCCGCCCACACCAATTATCTGGATGCTGATCCGCGCATGTCCCTGCTTCTGGCGGAGTCCGGGAAAGGGGATCCGCTCGCCCATCCGCGCATCACGCTGACCGGGCAAGCGGCACGGGCACCCGACGCCGCGACACGGGCGCACTACAAGGCGCGGTTTCTGGCGCGCCATCCCAAGGCGGCGCTCTACGCGGATTTTGGCGACTTCGCGTTCTGGCGTGTGGGAATTGAAAGCGTCCATCTGAATGGCGGATTTGCCAAGGCCGCCAGTTACAAGGGCGCGGACATCTTGCTCGACCTCTCACTTGCCTCAAGCCTTATCGAGGCAGAGGCCGACGTGCTGGCGCATCTGAACGAAGATCATGCCGATGCTCTGGCGCTTTACGCCACGACGTTGCTGGGCGAGGCCGTTGGGCGCTGGAAGGCAACGGGCCTCGACCCGGAAGGCCTCGACCTGATGGCCGGTGACCGAACCGCTCGATTGGTCTTTCCGCAGCCGATTGCAGAGCCCGGCGCGCTGCGCGATGTGCTGGTCGCCTTCGCCAAGGCGGCGCGGGCCAAAACCAGCGGTTGATCAGGCCTTCGGCAAAGCCCGAAGGATTGACGAGGGCTGCCGGGACAGTCGCAAGCCTACCAGTCGCAAGCCTACCAGTCGCAAGCCTGCCAGTCGCAAGCCTGCCAGTCGCCTGCTGGCCAATCGTTAAGCCTGGTGCATGAAGAGGCAGCTGTGCCCTTGCTACAGGGATCACCTTTGGACTAATGCTCGCGCAACGCATGCCAGTTCCAACATAGGGACTGCAAACGCGGGCTGGATGGAAACGATCAGGAGTCAGCGATGTCAGTGTCGGGCACGTATAATCACGCATACCCGGTTGAGAAGTTTGGTCTCAAGGACCTCGGCCACGTCTCGTACAACCTCGAAGCTGCGTCACTTTATGAAGAATCCCTCCGCCGCAAGGAGGCTGTTCTGGTTGCCGGTGGCGCCATCAATGCCGAGACGGGCATCCATACAGGTCGCTCCCCCAAGGACAAGTTCACCGTCCTGAATTCTGCCACCGAAGGCAAAGTCTGGTGGGAGAACAACAACCAGATGAGTCAGGCACAGTTTGACGTGCTGCTGGAAGATTTCATCGCGCACGCCAAGGGCAAGGACCTTTTCGTTCAGGACCTTTTCGGCGGTGCCGACCCGGCCTATCGCGTCAACGCGCGCGTCATCACGGAATTCGCCTGGCATTCGCTGTTCATTCGAAACCTGCTGATCCGTCCCGACCGCTCTGCGCTGGCTGATTATTATCCCGATCTCACCATCATCGATCTGCCGACGTTCAAGGCTGATCCCAAGAAATATGGCTGCCGCAGCGAGACGGTCGTCGCCATCGATTTTGCCAAGAACATCATGCTCATCGGCGGCACCAGCTATGCTGGCGAGATGAAGAAGTCGGTCTTCACCTATCTGAATTTCGTCCTGCCCGCACAGGGCGTGATGCCGATGCATTGCTCGGCCAATGTCGGTGATGACGAAGATACAGCCATTTTCTTTGGCCTTTCGGGCACCGGCAAGACGACGCTGTCGCAGGATCCGGACCGCATTCTCATCGGTGACGACGAGCACGGCTGGACCAAGGACGGCGTCTTCAACTTTGAAGGTGGCTGTTACGCCAAGGCGATCAAGCTGTCGCGCGAAGCCGAGCCGGAAATCTACGCCACGACCGAGCGCTTCGGCACGGTGATGGAAAACGTGGTGCTCAACCCTGAGACCCGCGTGCCGGATTTCGATGATGAATCGAAGACCGAAAACACCCGCATCGCATACCCGATCGACTTTATCTCGAACGCTTCGGCCACCGGCCGCGCCGGGCATCCCAAGAACATCGTGATGCTCACCTGCGATGCGTTTGGCGTTCTGCCGCCCATCTCAAAGCTCGATGCGTCGCAGGCAATGTACCACTTCTTGTCAGGCTACACCGCCAAGGTTGCTGGCACGGAAAAGGGCGTCGTTGGGCCCGAAGCCACCTTCTCCACCTGCTTTGGGCATCCCTTCCTGCCGCTGCATCCCTCCATCTATGGCAATTTGCTGCGTGAACTCATCGCCAAGCATCACGTGGATTGCTGGCTGGTGAACACGGGCTGGACCGGTGGCAAAGAGGGCGTTGGCCGTCGCATGCCCATCCGTGTCACACGTCGCCTGTTGAGCGCCGCCCTCGATGGCTCGCTGAACAAGGCGCATTTCCGCACCGATCCTTATTTCGGTCTGGCTGTGCCGACATCCGTGCCCGGCGTCGAGCCGCATATTCTGAACCCGGTGAAGACCTGGGCCTCAAAGGCGGACTTTGCAGCAACTGCGAAGCATCTCGTCGACATGTTCCACAAAAACTTCCTGGCCTTCGAGACTCATGTGGACGCAGAAGTGCGGGATGCTGCGCCGACGGCCCAGATCGCCGCTGAGTAAACAAGACGACAACAGGCTCTCTTCCCGCGTGCGCGCGGGGAGAGAGTTCAAGTTGAGGGCCTGGCGCTAGGCGATGTCTTTGAGCATTGCCTCCAGCGTCTCAAGCCGATCGGCCTGCGCAGCCGGCTTATCCCAGCGGATGCGCGCGATGCGCGGAAACCGCATGGCGACCCCGGACTTATGGCGCGTCGACCGGTTCAATCCTTCGAATGCAATTTCCAGAACCAGACCCTGATTGGCGCCATGCGAGACTTCGCGCACTGGGCCAAAGCGGTTCAGCGTATTGTTGCGAACCCATTTGTCGAGCTGGGTCAGTTCCGCATCTGTAAAGCCGAAATAAGCTTTACCCACGGGCACAAGCTCATCACCGCTCTCGCCCGCGCGCCACACGCCGAAGGTGAAATCCGAATAAAACGATGAGCGCTTGCCGTGACCGCGCTGTGCGTACAACAGAACAGCATCAACGTTGAACGGTTCCCGCTTCCATTTCCACCAGGGCCCGGTGGGGCGACCCGCCACATAGACCGAATCCCAACGCTTGATCATCACGCCTTCAACGGCTTCTGCATCCAGATCGGCACCCGCGCTTGCGGGATCCGCACGCGCCGCGGCGAGCTCATCCCATGTGGCAAACTCAATCAGCGGCGAGAGGTCGAAGCGCGATAGCGGACCGACCTGATTGGCAAGTTCCCCCATAAAGACAGTCAGCTTTTTGCGGCGTTCCAGAAACGTGAGATCGCGCAAATCCGCATCGTTCCTGGCCAGCAGATCATAGGCGCGAATGTGGGCGGGATAGGTCTCGCAGAGTTTGAGCGACACCGTTTTGCGATTGAGCCGCTGTTGCAGCACGGAAAATGGCTGCACGCGGCCCTCGCGCATGATGAGCAGCTCGCCATCGAGCGATGCGGTCCCAAAGGCTGGATGAAGCAGGGCGTCGGCGACGTCGGGAAATGCGGCGGT
>CAIZGQ010000176.1 GCA_903932565.1 uncultured Hyphomicrobiales bacterium | reverse complement strand
GATGCCGAAGCGGATAGCCTTGCTTTGCGTGCAGCAAACCCCCTCTCCGGCGGCGGCGAGAAGCACATGCAGGTCTGGCTTTGTCAAGGATTGCAGATGATTCGCAGGCGAAGCGTGAGCTTTGTCACTGAAACCGCTCAGGGTTCATCGCTGGAGCTCAGACTTGACCGGACAAGATGCATTTACCTTGTGTCCAGAAGCCGCCGCAAGGTCATTACCAATGACTTGTAGCGGCGAATTTATTTATCAGTAGCTTGGCTTTAGCTGTGGACAACATTACGGTTGTATAACGGTTAATTCGTGGCGAGTGGTGCCGTTCAACGCCGCCATAAATCCCGTCCAACGAGCAATATGCGGAAGATAAAGACGACAAATCAGCGATCCATTTGGCAGCGGGCACTCAAATGAATGAACCTTTCGGGCTCGATCTCTTTGGCATGGACGACATTCTTCATACCGTCTCGCAGGCCAAAGATGCGGCCGCAGTCCGCGCGGCCTTGCTCGATTGTGCCCACATTCGCCCGATCCGGTTCCTGCGGTTCAATTTCTGGAGCGTACGCACGGACCTCAGCGAACCTCTGTGGCGCTTCTCGACGTTTCCCGGTCATTGGCCGCTGCAGGGGCCGCCCTGCCCGGATATCCAGCATGACATGGTCATTCGCCGCATCTGGGACGGCATCCTGCCGCTGGACTGGACGACGATCGGGACGCCGGTCGTTGCCGCCGCGCCCGGCCCAAGGCAGCCAAAAGCCCGCGACTTTCCGTTGATTCGAATCCCCGCACTGCCCACAGCCGACCTGACAGAACCCCTGCCGTTTGGTGTCTCGATCCCTGTCCGGGGCCAGCATGGGACGATTGGTCTCCTCTGCGCCTGTTTCCGGACAGATGCTGAGATCTGGCGGATTTACGGCATGACATGGACGGCGAAACTCAACCTGCTGGCCCTGCAGATTCAGGACCGGCTCGAGCGCGTTTGCGAGTTGGGACTTGCTGAGACGCAACTGACCAATCGTGAAATTCAGTGTGTGCGACTGGCCGCCAGAGGCAAAAGGTCCAAGGAAATCGCTTACGAATTGTCGTTGGGGGAAAAGACGGTCAACTTCTATCTCAGTCGTGCACGGGTGAAGCTGAAGGCTGCAAACACAACCGAGGCTGTGGTCCGGGCCTCCGAACTTGGCGTCCTGCCAGTCAGCTATCGGTTCCTCGCAAGCCGCAAAACAACGCCCGTCTGGGGCCACCACTGAGCCGATTTGGCCGGCATTTTGCTTGATCTGTTGGTGCCCGATTGCGGTGAGACGGTGCGCCGGGGTCTGGCGCCCCGGATTGAGAATGGCTAAGGGAAGAAGGGGCGCATTGGTCGTCCCCGATGCCATCAAAGACAAAGCTTCATGAGCCTCATTTCATCGTCCGAAGATCTGGCAAGCGTCTGCCAGCGGTTTGCCACCTCCGCCTTCGTGACGGTCGATACCGAATTTCTCCGTGAAACGACGTTCTGGCCAAAGGTCTGCGTCATCCAGGTCGCCTCCGACGATGAAGCGATCGCCATCGACGCGCTGGCCGAGGGCCTCGATCTCGCGCCGTTTTTCGATCTGATGGCCAATCCTGCCGTGGTCAAGGTGTTCCACGCTGCGCGGCAAGACATCGAGATTGTCTGGAATCTTGCCAAGATCGTGCCCGCCCCGCTGTTCGATACCCAGGTCGCCGCCATGGTCTGCGGCTTTGGCGAGCAGGTTGCCTATGGCGAACTGGCGCAAGCCATCTGCAAGGTGACGCTCGACAAATCGTCCCGCTTCACCGACTGGTCGCGCCGCCCGCTGTCGGACGCGCAGATCGTCTACGCACTCGCCGATGTCACCTACCTGCGGGACATCTACCGCCACCTGCAGGCTAAGCTGGAAAAATCCGGCCGCCTAGCCTGGCTGGCCGATGAGATGCGCACACTGACCTCGCCCGCGACCTATGAGCAGGAGCCGGAGCTCGCGTGGGAGCGCTTCAAGCACCGCGCTCGCAAGCCGCGTGATCTGGCCATCCTGATGGATCTCGCCGCCTGGCGTGAGCGCGAGGCCCAGAGCCGCGACGTGCCCCGCTCCCGCATCCTGAAGGACGATGTGATGATCGAGGTGGCGCAGGCAGCACCCCGCACGGCAGAGGCCTTGGGCAATCTGCGCGCATTTCCGCGCGGGATGGAGAAGGCAAAGTCCGGTATTGATATTTTGGCCGCCATTGAGCGTGGACTGGCGCGCGATCCCAAGACCCTGCCCCGCTTGTCGAAGGAAAAACGCGGCAGCAGCGGCGGCGCGACTGTGGAATTGTTGAAGGTCCTGCTGCGCCAGGTCAGCGAGCGCCATGGCGTTGCCGCCAAGATGGTTGCGACGGTGGACGATCTGGAGGCCATCGCAGCCGATGATGCCGCCGACGTCCCCGCCCTGCATGGGTGGCGGCGCGAACTGTTTGGCCTGAAGGCACTGGAGTTGAAGCACGGCCGTCTGGCATTGACGGTCGAGCGCGGCAAGGTCGTGACATTGGAATGGCAGGAAACGGCTGTCACGAGCTGAGCGTATTCCGATTTTCGCGAAGCGAACGTTGCCATCCTCAAGCTTGCCGCTGTCATCTCATCGTCACATCCTCAGGCGACACGAAGCTCTCCTTGATTCTGGTGATGCAATGACGGACCTGACCCTGAGCGAGACGACCCCCGTTGGACAGGGCGCGGACGAGCCGGTTGTCGTCTCCGGCAAGCGGCTGACCTGCGCCATCTCCGGCCGTCCCCTGAAGCGTCGTGACGTTATCGCGCTGGGCGAGTTACGCCCGAGCCTTGCCGACCGCATCAAGCAGGACTTTCCCGCCCTGACAGACGAGGCGCTGGTCTCGGAAACAGAGGTCGCCCGCTATCGCGCCCGCTATGTCGAGGAACTCCTCCAGACGGAACATGGCGAGTTCACAGAGCTTGACCGGCAGGTGACCGAATCCATCGCCAAACAGGACACCATCGCCGAAAACGTCGAAGACGAATTTGAAGATACGCGCACACTGGGAGAACGGCTGTCCGACCACCTCGCGAGTTTT
>CAIZGQ010000175.1 GCA_903932565.1 uncultured Hyphomicrobiales bacterium | reverse complement strand
GGGCACGAGGTTGGTGATAAGATATTGCGTCGCGTGGCGCAGGAATTAGGCCAGGTGGTCAGGAGTAGCGATATTACAGCGCGTCTGGGTGGGGATGAGTTTGTTGTTGTCCTCGGCGATCTTGCTCAACCTGAACGAGCAGCTGCGCGCGTCGCGAGTAAAATCCTGGAAGCGCTTGAGAAGCCGTTCGAGCTTGGTAACAAGGCAATCACAACAACGGCCAGCATTGGCATCAGTATCTATCCCAAAGATGGTAGCTCTCTTCAGCAGTTGTTGCGCAGTGCAGACACCGCTGTCTATCGCGCCAAGGAAGATGGACGTGCGAGATTTGCATTCTTTGAAAACGAGATGACGGAAAAAGCCGAAGAACGCCTCTTTATTGAAGAAGAACTACGCAATGCCATTCGGTTCAATCAGCTTGAATTGCTGTATCAGCCGCAGATTGACCTTGTAACCAAGCGTCCGTCTGGTGTGGAAGCTCTGTTGCGCTGGAATCATCCGCAGATGGGCACTGTTAGTCCCAATGACTTTATTCCAATTGCTGAAGAGAGCGGGCTCATTCTTCCCATCGGGGAATGGGTCTTGCGCGAAGCATGTCGGCAAAACCGTGAATGGCAAACAAAAGGGCTCGGCCCTCTGCCGGTTGCCGTGAACTTTTCAGCGCTTCAATTCCGTCAGCCTGATATCGTCGGAACGGTTTCTGCTGCCTTGGCCGAATCCGGTTTGTCGCCCGACTGCCTTGAGCTTGAATTGACGGAGACGATGATTGCCGGAAACCCAACGATCATTTCAGAGCGGTTGCGCAAACTGAAATCACTTGGGATTTCGCTGGCACTTGATGATTTCGGAACTGGTTACTCCAATCTTCAATATCTTAAAACACTGCCGTTGGATGTGCTGAAAGTTGATCGCTCATTTGTCATTGATACGCCAAATGAGCCGGAGGCAACGGCCATTGCCAAGGCTATCATCAGCATGGGCTTTAGTCTTGGCCTTCGCGTCATTGCTGAAGGTGTCGAGACGATCGAACAGGAAAATTTTTTGACGGGCGAAGGATGCTCCTTCGGACAGGGCTATCTTTATAGCCGCCCGTTGTCGCAGAATGATTGTTTGGCATGGCTTCTGGAACAGGATCGAAAGTTCGAACTGCGAAGTTCAGCACCATTGGTGGACGCGCTGCCGCAGTCGATGCAATATGAAGAAGCACGCCTGTGCGAGTTACAGCGTTACAAGGTTCTCGATAGCGAGCCAGAGGCCGCCTTTGACCGCATCACGCGTATTGCAAGATATTCAATGAATGTGCCGATTTCGTTGATTTCGCTTGTAGATCGCGATCGCCAGTGGTTCAAGTCGGCACAAGGACTGGACTTGAAGCAGACCCCGCGACACATTTCATTTTGCACGCGGGCCATCGAACATGCTGGGCCACTGATTATTCAGGATGCGTTGCAGGATCCAAATTTCGCGCACAATCATTTTGTTATCGGCGCACCCTACATTCGGTTCTATGCCGGTATTCCGTTGCGTAGCCGTCAGGGATACAATCTTGGCACCTTATGCTGCATAGACACGAAACCCCGGTTTTTATCCCGCGACCAACTCATGATCCTTCAGGATCTTGCCCAATTGGTCGTGGATGAACTTGAGTATCGCCTCGCCCGTCTTGAAACAGTGGAGGCGTCGATGCAGGAGCCAGAGAGCGTGGTCTAGGCGCGTGCCGTGGCAACAGCCCTCATCGTCGCGGCTCATATTGTTTAGTTGGCGTTCGCGCCAAGGCCATCAAGAATTGGACACTCAGGGCGATCATCGCCGTGGCACGTGCGCATCAAGGCCTTGAGCGTATCAGCCATGGCTTGCAATTCGGCAATGCGCGCGTGCAAGTCCGCCAGGTGTGATGCTGCAATCTCTTGAACATCTCGGCTTGGGCGATTGCGATCGCGCCACAGCGCCAGCAATTC
>CAIZGQ010000174.1 GCA_903932565.1 uncultured Hyphomicrobiales bacterium | reverse complement strand
TGAACTGACCGCGCGCCTGGTGGATGCCGGGCTCGCCAGCTGGGCCGGGATTGCCGGGGAAAGCCCGCAACTCATCGTGCGTGGTCAGGCCAATCTGCTCGAAGACCTGACGGCACTGGAGGATCTTGAGCGCATCCGGCTTTTGTTCGCCGATCTCGAGACCAAGAAGGACGTCGTTGATCTTCTGTCACGGGCAGAAGAGGGCGAAGGGGTGCGCATCTATATCGGCTCGGAGAACAAGCTGTTTTCGCTGTCGGGCTCGTCGATGATCGCCGCGCCGTTTCGGGATTCCACCAACAAGATCGTCGGCGTGCTCGGCGTGATTGGACCGACCCGGCTGAATTATGCGCGCATCGTGCCGATGGTCGATTACACGGCCAAAGTCGTGGCGCGCATGATGGCGGATAAGGTCTGATCCGCAACAGCCCCCTCGCAAAGTCGCCTGATCTGGCAGGGGTTTTTTGACCGTCAGGTTTGCGGAGCGCTGGCGAGGAGGCGGTTGGAGAATTCCGGCGTGCCGAACACTGCCCAGAAGCGATCCTTGAGCGTGCGCGCGGCGCGCACCGATTGGATCACGCGACCAAAGCCGACAAACTCAAACATCAGGGCATGGGGCGCGGTCACAGGGATCGCCAGTCCCATCTGCGGCACGTCATTGTCGTCCTGTTTCACGAAGGTGCCGAACATCCGATCCCAGATGATGAGAATCTGACCGTAGTTGCGGTCGATGTAGGGCGCGTTTTTGGCGTGATGAAGATGGTGGTGCGTCGGCGTGCTGAACAGGAATTCAAATGGTCCGAGCCGTCCGCAGGCCATCGAATGCACCACGAATGTATAGAGGTTTAGCACCAGTTGCAGCGCGCAGACGGTGACGAAGTCGAAGCCGATCAGCACGAGCGGCCCGAGGAAGATCCAGCCGCAGAGCATTGTGTCCACGACGCCCTGGCGGGTCGAGGAAATGAGCGTGAAGGCCTCGGACGAGTGATGCACCATGTGGGAGGCCCACAGGATATGGCAGCGGTGGGCGGCGCGGTGATAGACGTAGCCAGCCAGATCGACCGCCAGGAAGGTCACCACCAGCACCACAAGGCTTTCGCCGGGAAACTGCGTGATCTGTAATGTCTCGAAGATGCGCGGCACATCCATGTCAAAACCGAGCGCTGCAAACACTGTCAGGATGACAATGAAGGGCAGTGATCCGGCTGCATCCTGCCACGGATAAAGGTGGGGGCGCGTGACCATGTAGAAAATGAATTCTGCACCCAACAGGAACCAGACAGCACTCAGAATGGCAGTTTGCAAATGATCGGCCCCCCGAACAGGTCAATATCAGGCCCACATGTTCCGGAAGCCAGCGTCTTGGGCGGCCAAAATGGGCGAACACGACCTTTTGTGCAAGCCACAAGCTCGGCTTGCCGCGAGAAATCTCGCCCAGCCGCTCGACCATCCCGCTGAATTGTCTACAGCTCCAATTGCATCAGGCAGAGGTCCAGCGCCTGACCCTGCTTCACGCCGATGCCCGGCATCAGCCCCACCTGTCGAAAGCCCAGCGCTTCGTGCAGTTTGATCGAAGCCTCGTTGGGCAGGCCGATGGCTGCCACCATGTGGCGCTTGCCCGCGCGCTTGGCCGCCGGGATCAGCGCCTTCATCAAGCGGCGGGCAATGCCGCGCCGCGTGCAGCCATTGCGCACATAGACTGAGTTTTCACACACATGGCGAAAGCCCGGCTGGCTGCGGAAATCACCCGTGCTGGCAAAGCCCACAAGCGCGTCGCCCATATTGGCCACGAGAATCGTGTGGTTCTGGCGGCGCCGCTCGGCAAACCAGGCCTTGCGACTGGCAAGGTCCACCGGCTCGTCCTTCCAGATCGCCTGCGTGTCACGGATCGCCGCGTTCAGGATGTCGAGGATGCCGGGAAGGTCGCTCGACGTTGCCGGCCGCACCAGAATGGGCAAGCCGGTCAGCGACATTTCTTGCAGCGTCTCTTGCAGCGCATCGTCCGAAGCATCCGTCACGATAAAACACCCAAACCTTTGGACTTGCGGAAACCTGGCGGACGCTTGGCGGGCACCTGGCGGGCACCTGGCGGGCACCTGGCGAGCGTGCGCGCAATTGCGCTGGTATGACGGGCAAAATGGCCCATAATTTGTTGTCGGGACAGTGGGCGGCTTGCTTTACAGGTGAAAAGTTACAGCCTAGTCTGTTTCATATGGTAAATGCTATTTCAGGTATGAAACATATGTCGATTATGGCATCCAGCCCCGACGCGCATGCCCCGCCCGCCGCCGGGATGCCGTTCATCGAACTGAAAAACGCTGGAAAGACCTATGAGACGCCGCGCGGCAGCGTCGTGGCCGTGGAAGGCGCGACACTCACCCTGAAGAATGGCGAGACGCTGGCGCTGCTGGGGCCCTCTGGCTGTGGCAAGAGCACCTTGTTGATGATGATCGCCGGGCTGCTGGATCCCAGCACCGGCGCGATCGTGATTGACGGCACGCCGATCAACGGCACGCGGCCCGACCTTGGCGTGGTGTTCCAGCGCGATCTGCTACTCGACTGGAAAACCATTCTGGGCAATGTGCTCCTGCCCTTTGAGCTGATCGGCGAGGATTGCGCGCCACATACCAAGCGCGCGCTGGATCTTCTGGATCACGTTGGGCTCAAAGGCTTTGCTGACAAGCGCCCGTATGAATTGTCGGGCGGCATGCGCCAGCGCGTAGCTATTTGTCGTGCACTGATTTCAAACCCCAACATCCTGCTGCTGGATGAGCCGTTTGCTGCACTTGATGCGTTCACGCGCGAGCAGATGCAGCTTGATGTGCAGCGCCTGTCCGATGACAAGCCGCGCACCACAATTCTAGTGACGCACGAAATTCCCGAAGCTGTGTTCATGGCCGACAAGGTGGCCGTGATGACAGCGCGGCCAAGCCGCATTCAGGAATTGATCGAGATCGATTTGCCGCGCCCGCGCAATGTCGCGACACGCGAAAGCGCGGCCTTCGCGCAATATGTCACCCGCATCCACAGCCTGTTCACGAG
>CAIZGQ010000173.1 GCA_903932565.1 uncultured Hyphomicrobiales bacterium | reverse complement strand
ATTTCTTGAGGTTTGTTAGATCACGTGGGGCGCAAGAATTCAATTCGTGCTGTGTAACGTTGCGGGGGATTAGGTCTAAACTGTACGCGTGTAGACTGTTGCAAGGTTAGGATGCGCTGCCAGCGGCAGCTTTTGCTTTGGCGAGACTTTCAGGCGATGTCGGATAAAGATCGCCCATCCGTTTTCAACTTGCTGCCAGCTGATTGTGAGGCACGAGTCTGGCGATATTCCCCTATCAGCAAGGGGACTTCTTGCTTGTTCAAATGAAGGTCGTCGCGACAATGCGGCCTTGTTTTCATCGGACACCGGGCGCGAGATTTTCCTCGCCCATCAGGTCAGCATCTGGTCAGCGGTTCACGACCGGCTGCACGCCAAGACGCGTGAAGCTCGATACCGCGCCAATCAACGTGATGCCGGTGGCAGCGATCAGCACGCTCGTCGTCACATCATTGCCCGACAGGCTGGAAAACACGCCGACCAGCGACACGCCGCCCGTCTGCCCCATGAGGCGCGCCACCGCCAGCATGCCGCCTGCACTCGCCGAGCGATGACGCGGGCCCGAACTCAGCAGAGCCCTGTTGTTGGGCGTCTGGAACAGGCCGAACCCGAGCCCCACTGTGAACTCACGCCATACGACATTGAGAACACCCGGATTATCGGGCAGCAGCACGAGCAGGCCGAGGCCCGTTGCCATGACTAGCAACCCAATGCCGCAGAGCACGCCGGCCGGATAGCGATCTGCCAGCCGCCCGGCGACAACGCCGATGGTGGCGACCGCCAGCGGAATGGGCGTCATGATCAGCCCTGTCGCCACGGGGCTCCAACCCAGCGTGTGCTGAAAGTAGAACGGCAGGGCGATTAGCACGATGGATTGCGGTGCATAGCTGCAAATCGACGTGATGACAGAGAGCGAAAACACCGGCAATCGCAGCAAATCTATGGGCACCAGTGGGGTCGCCTCGCGCCCCTGCCAGCGCCACAGCAGCGCGCCGATGCCAAGCGCGGCCGCGATTTCGACAATGGCAAGCACGCGATCGTCCGGGCGGCCAAGCCCATCGATCCCAATCACCGCGAGGCCAATCATTGCGCCGCTTGCCACGGCCGCAGGCACATCGAACGGCCGCTTCCAGGTGCTGGTGTGGGGCAATGCGCGGGCACCAATCACCAATCCCAGAATGCCAATGGGAATGTTGACGAGAAACAGCCATTCCCAGCGCGCCACGGACAGAATTCCGGCCGCAACGGTCGGCCCCAGCGCATTGGAGAGCGACACAATGGTCGCGCTGATGCCAATACCGCGGCCCAGCATGCGGCGCGGATAGATGTGCGCAATGAGCGCGGGATAGGTTGCAAAAATGCAGGCGGCCCCGACGCCCTGCACCGAGCGCGATATGATCAGAGCCGTGATGCTTCCCGAAAGGCCGCAGGCCGCCGACGCCGCCGTGAAGATGAGCAGCCCGACCCAGAAGACACGCCGCAGCCCAAGGATTTCCGCAGCGGAGGAGATGGCAAGCAGAAGCACAGCCACGGTCAATTGGAAGCTGTTGACGACCCAGATGGAGGCAGCAACGCTCACGCCCAGATCAGTGGCGATGCTCGGCAGGGCAATATTGGCGATGGAGGCGTCCAGCACGCCCATCACAATCCCGAACGAAATTGCCAGAACGGCGAAGATTCGCTGCGGCATCGGGATGCCGTCTTCCTGCGGGGGAAACGCCTGAGAAGCCATACAGGCAGATTGCACGGGCGTGTTGATTTGACAATCGCGCAGCCGGCTCGCTGACGGATGGGGAAGCTTGCATTCTGCTCGCGCATGCGCTGACCTGTTGTCGCTTATGTGAAGGCGCGAAGGGCGACGACATGAAAGTTGAATACGCGCCGCGTGGCCTTGTCGGCGTGCTCACGCCCCAGGCCAACACCACAGTCGAACCGGAATTCGGCATCATGCTGCCGCCGGGCATTGGCATGATCAATGCCCGGATGATGAGCCCGCATGCGTCGCTTGAGGCGCGCCTTCTCGATTACTTCGCGGCGCTCGACCAGCACGTGCTGCAATTTGCCAATGCGCCGGTGGATGTGGTCGCACTGGCGACAACGGGGCCGTCCTACCTCGTTGGATTGGAGGCAGAGCTTGCCACCATCGACCGGTTGCAGCAGAAGCTTGGCGTGCCGTTTCTGACATCGGCCCAAGCCGTCATCAAAAGCCTGCGCGCGCTGCAGGCAGAGAAAATCGGCCTTGTCTCGCCCTACCCGCCCGCGTTGACCGAGGCCAGCATCACGTACTGGCGCGCCAATATGTTTGAGGTTGCTGCCGTGTCTCAGGTCACCGGCGACGCGACATCCTTTCATGCGATTTATTCCATTCCGGCGCGGGATGCGCGGGAGGGGCTGACGCAGATGTGCGACAAAAATCTGGACGCAGTGCTGATGCTGGGCACCGGCATGCCGACCCTCAGCCCAATTTTGGAGGCGCGTTCGATTCTGGACGTGCCGGTTCTATCCTGCATGTTGTGCCTGGGATGGGCTTGCATTGACGCGCTGGAGCCGGCCGGCTCAAACGCACGCCAGTCCCTGGCATCCTGGATCAACGGCGACGATTGGGGCAAAACGCTGCGCGCGCGGCAGTGGCCTGCGCAACCCTGACACCTGTGACCATTGGATCAGCACTACATGGCATTTTTTGACAAACCGGAAGAGACCGCGCTCGTTCTTGTCGATTTGCAGAATGACTTTCTACATCCAGAGGGGGCGTATGGCAGGGCAAACTGCAGCGCGCCCGCCATCGCAGCCCTGCCGTCAAAACTGAAGCCCCTCGTCGACGCTGTGCGGCGCAAAGGCGGTTGGATTGTTTCCACCCATTTCACGCTCGTGCCAGGGCGCGACGGCGAGCCCCTCATTTCGCCACATCTGAAATCCCTACGTCCGTTTCTGACAAAAGGTGATTTTGTGCCGGGCTCGTTCGGTCATGCGCTCGTTGACGATCTTGCACCTGCCGACTTTGCTGTCGACAAAGTCGCCTATTCCGCCTTCTACATGAGCCGGCTCGAATGGGTGCTGCGCAAAGCAGGGATTCAGCGTCTGGCTTTTGCCGGAATCGTCACCAACGGCGGGGTCGCGGCAACAGTGCGGGATGCGCATGTGCGTGACTTTGAAAGCTGCGTGATCCGCGATGGCTGTGCGGCCTTCAAGACAGATGTGCATGACGCCACGATCATGTCACTCGGCTCGAGTGTCGGCATCACCAAAATCGATGAACTGATGCAGGACCTCACACGACCCTAATCGACGGCAGCCGCGCGCTGCAGGCCGGTAATCATGGAACTGCGCAGCAGATAGGCACGCAGCTGCGCCCGATCCTGCGTCATCGCTTGCAATTCAGCCAGCGTTTCCAGGCGTTTCTCATGGGAGCGTTCGCGCATGCGATTTCGGTTGCGGTCCGCCTGCGCCAGGATTTCATCCTGCGCGATGGGACGCCGGCGGCGCTCGTACAAACCAAGACGCGATACGGGCGCATCGTTTTTCAGGACGTCGCCCAAAACCGATGCGAGTTCAAACGCATCATGCAGCCCGCCGTTCAGTCCCATACCACCGGCTGGTGAATTGAGATGCGCCGCGTCGCCCGCAACGAATACGCGGCCTGCCTGATAGCTGGAAGCAATGCGCATGTGCACGCGGTAAGGCCGCGCCTCGCGGATGTCGTAACGCTCGTCGCGCTTAACGATATCCTGCAGGCTGCGCTCCAACGCGTCCGGCTCCATCTGTTCCTCAATGGTCAGATGGTCTTCGGGATAAATCGATACACGCCAGCGACCCGGCACTTTCAGCAGGCTGAAATTGCCATCGTCTTTCCAGCAATAGGAGACGTTCGACAGGCCTTCCAAATGGTCTTCAAATGGAAATGTCGTCGTCACGAGAAGCGTTGTTTCAGGGTAGGTCTTGCCCTCAAATTCGATCCCGGCGGATGTCCGCAACACGCTGCGCGCGCCATCACCTCCCACGGCATAAAGCGCGCGGATACGTTCAGGTGTCCCCGCCACATCACTCTCAATGGTGACGCCGTTTGCGTCGCTCACGACATTGGTGACCGACT
>CAIZGQ010000172.1 GCA_903932565.1 uncultured Hyphomicrobiales bacterium | reverse complement strand
CGATCCGGAGGGCAAGCGGGCTGAGGGGTGGAGCGCCCCTCAGCCGACTGCTTTTTGGTCTGGCGGCGTGATCCCGGGAGCAACGGGTTCGCCTGCCCAACCTCCACCATGATCCTTAACCCCGGAGCAAAGGCTCGAGATCACTTCGATAAAAAGCTTATGCCATTTCAGCCGGTTCCGGACAATCGCAAGCTTATTTAAAGGTTAATTACGGGACCTTTATTCCGTTGCGGCACGTGCCCCAGCGGCAGCACTGGCACATCCCTCGCTGCAATCAGATCAGTCCGCCGCCAATCGCGGCAAAGCGTATCGGAACCGTCCAAGGGCGGCCGAACTGATCCAAAGGCGTCCCAAAATGAAACATTCCTCGACACAGGCGCTCCTGAGATATTGGAACGCGCTGCGTGGAGACCGGTCCGCGCCGGAACGCAACGACGTCGATCCCACTGAGATCCGTAGCGTGCTGATCGACACCTTCATTCTGGACGTGGATCGCACTGGGGCCTGTGATCTGCGGCTCGTGGGTGACCGAACCAATTGCCTGTTCCTGAAAGAGCTGAAAGGCACCTCCTTCTGGGACCTTTGGGCAGAGGAAGACCGCGACGACCTGGATCTGTTGCTGTCGACCGTGCTCGACGAGGCCATGCCAGTGGTGGCGGGCGCACGCGCCGCCGCCTATGGGCGCAAGCCCGTGGACCTTGAGCTGTTGATCCTGCCGCTGCGCCACAACGGCCGCACCCACTCGCGCATGCTGGGCTGTCTGGCACCTCATTCCATACCATCGTGGTTCGGACTTTTACCAACAAGCCCGCTGGGGCTTGGCTCCATGCGCGCCTTGCACCCGGAGCGCTGCCTCGATGAAGCGGCCCATGAGTGGCCAGAAAACCCAATGCCACCGGACCTATATGAGCCCTTTGAGGGACAGCTGGCGACGCGGCGGGGTCATCTTCTGGTGATCGACGGCGATCGTTGAGCGGTCGCAAGCATCTCAAATGTCTTTGAAGTTGCGTGAGTTTACCATGCGGAAACCAGGAGTTTTAAGTCAGGATTAACAGGCCATCGATAAGGTTATTAAGATCATTTTGAGCGTCTCCCATGTCCTCACCGGCCCTTGCTTTGCGCGACCCTGTGCTCACGAACCTCCGCAATGCGCAGGATCGCCGCACCAGCTATCGCGTCCAAGTCGCCCTGTCGGGTCGCTACATGCTTGAGGACAAGCAGGAATACCACTGCACCACGATCGACATGTCGCTGACAGGCGTGTCGTTGAAAGCGTCAGCCCAGGGCGTCATTGGCCAACGCGTGATCGTTTATCTCGACACAATCGGTCGGCTGGAAGGGCGTATTACGCGCCACCATTGGGATGGCTTTGCGTTGGAGTTCAACGTGCCGCCGGCCAAGCGCGAGCGGCTGGCGGAGCAGCTGACCTGGCTTGCCAATCGCGCGATCCTTGGAATCCCGGAAGGTCGCCGATACGACCGCCTGATCCCCAAGCAGCAGGATGCGATTGTCCGGTTGGAAAGCGGGCGCGAAGTGCCCTGCCAGATTATCGATGTCTCGCTGTCGGGTGCCGGCATCCGCGTCGCAGCCCCCATGCCCATGGGCTCTCTGGCCACGCTCGGCAACACCACGGGCCGCGTCGTGCGTCAGTTTGATGGCGGTGTCGCGCTGCAATTTGTGCGGTTGCTACCGGTCGAAAAATTCGAAGCCGACATCGTCCTCTGACGCCCAACGCTTCAAAGGCGGACGAGCTTTTCTGAAAAAAGCTTGCCGCGTGCGACGTAGGAAGCAGCCGACGCCAGCAGCCCCTTGATCGCAGCTTCATCCAAGGTGCGCGTCACCTTCGCCGGGCTTCCCACAATGAGCGAGTAATCTGGAAATTCCTTACCTTCGGTGATGAGCGCATTGGCGCCCACAAGGCAGAACTTGCCGATCCGCGCACGATTGAGGATCGTTGATCCCATGCCGATGAGCGTGCCCTCGCCAATCGTGCAGCCATGCAAGATAACGCTGTGGCCCAGTGTGCAATTTGGACCGACATCCAGCGGACACCCCATGTCGGTGTGAAGCACTGAGTTCTCCTGCACATTGGACCGCGCGCCAATGCTGATCCACTCGTTGTCCCCGCGCAGCGTTGCGCCAAACCAGACGCTTGCCTCTTCGCCAAGCCGCACGCGGCCAATCAGATTGGCGTCCGGCGCCACAAAGTATCGGCCGTTGGCTGGGAGGTCGGGCGCTTGTCCATCGAGGGCATAAATCGGCATCTGATCTCTCGTGCTTGAAACTGGGACAAGGATCGCACGTGCGGCAGACTGTTTCCAGTGAGGGAGGATGGCCGCGTTGTAGAAGACCCTCATCCGTCACGCATTCATATCGGACCCGTCCGATATGAACATTATTAATGGCGAACCCCGGCTATAGCCGGGTTCGCTGCGTGCCACCTTCTCCCAAGGGAGAAGGATACCCTCTCCTGAGGGAGAGGGTGGCGCGTTCCGCGCCGGGTGAGGGTAAGACTTTACGTCAAAACCCCCAAAGACTCGCCTCCCCGCGCACATCGCGATAAGCAGCGGGCCAGCTTTAACCCTCAACAGGCCTGTCCCATGTCCGAACTGCCCCCCGCTGGCCTCGAGCCCCTGCTGCTGCGCATCGCGACCGCGCTTGAGCGACTGGCACCCCCATCAGCAGCAGCAGTCGGGTTTGAGGCAGCGGATGCCTTTGTCTGGCACGCCGCAACGGCGTCCTTGTCGCCAGTGCCCAAGGTCAACCGCGTCGAGATGCAATTGCTGCGCGGCATCAACCGCGTGCGCGACCAACTGGCGGAAAACACCGAGCGCTTTGCCCGGGGCCTGCCCGCCAACAACGCGCTGCTGTGGGGCGCACGCGGCATGGGCAAGTCGTCCCTCGTCAAGGCCGTGCATGCGGAGACCAATCGCCGCCGCGCTGGTGAGGCTGACTATGTGGCTTTGAAACTCGTCGAGATCCATCGTGAGGATATCGAAAGCCTGCCCATTCTGATGGGACTTGTTCGATCAAGCCCCTACCCGATCATCGTCTTTTGCGATGATCTTTCATTTGATTCCGATGACACGACCTACAAGTCTCTGAAGGCGGTTCTGGAAGGCGGCATCGAAGGCCGACCGGACAATGTGCTGTTCTACGCAACGTCGAACCGTCGCCATCTGCTGCCGCGCGACATGATGGAGAACGAGCGCTCGACCGCCATTAACCCCGGCGAGGCGGTCGAAGAAAAGGTCTCGCTGTCGGATCGCTTTGGCCTATGGCTTGGCTTTCACCGCTGCAGCCAGGACGAATATCTGGAGATGGTGTTTGGCTATGCCCAGCATTTCGGTTTGACGCTCGATCACGCTGCCATGCAGGCGGAAGCGCTCGAGTGGGCGACAACGCGCGGCGCACGGTCGGGCCGAACAGCCTGGCAATACATTCAAGACGTCGCCGGGCGGCTTGGCAAAAAGTTGACTTAAGCTTGAAAAGCGCACGAGACGGTGGGCCTGTCTTTGGACCCACCGTCAGCGCACGCGGCTTTCGTGTCTCGCGGAAGCCGCGGTGTCAGCCTGACCGGCTTTTGACCGATCAGGAATTCCTGATGTTAAAGACCCGCGAGGAACTGGGTCGGATCGACCGGGGTCTGACCCTTGCGGAGTTCAAAGTGCAGCTGGGGCGATGCGACGTTGCCCGTCTGGCCGGACTTGGCGATGGTCTGACCGCGCTTGACGGTGTCGCCACGCTTCACATCAATCTCACCATTGTTGGCATAGGCCGAGACAAAGCCGTTGGGATGG
>CAIZGQ010000171.1 GCA_903932565.1 uncultured Hyphomicrobiales bacterium | reverse complement strand
CCCCGCGCGGGGCCGTGGCCCGTCTGCTGGATATGACGCGCCAGACGTCTGCCTCCTGGGCGGGCAAGCGGCAGGCATTTTTGCTGCGCAAGATTGCCGTCAGCCAACTTTATGGCCGCCCGCTGGATGTGGAAACGCTGGGCGCGCGTATGCGTCTGTATCCCTATAACAATGTCTGCGAACGGCGCATTCTGTTCACGCCGCAATACTTTGATGTGGCGGAGCGGGCTTTTCTTGAAGCTCACATGACGCCAAACTTCACCTTCATCGATATTGGCGCAAATGTTGGTGCTTACACGCTTTTTGTCGCGGCGCGCGTGGGGCCGGACGCGCGAATTCTCGCGATTGAGCCGCAGCCTGAGATTTTCGAGCGGCTGGTCTACAACATCCGGCAAAATGCCTTTGCGACTGTGAAGGCGATCGATTGCGCGGTCGCCGATTGCGATGGCGAAGTCACGCTGTTTGTGGATGCCAAGAATCGCGGTGAGACGTCCATGCGATTCATCCGCTCGGATCCACAGGGCGTGCGAATCCGCGCAACGGCGCGTGCCCTTGCCACAATCGTCGCGGACGAGGGTTTTACCCATATCGACGCCATCAAATGCGATGTGGAGGGCGGGTCAGACCTCATTCTTGAGCCCTTCCTGCTGGGGGCAGAGGAGGCGCTGCTGCCGCGCTTCCTGATCATCGAGCGCGCCCCGTTCCGGTGGTCGAAGACATTGGCCAATCTGCTCGTCGACCGGGGCTATGCCCGCACGCTGGAGACACGCTCCAATCTGATCTTTTCGCGCGGACTAGCAGACCCGGCTTAGGCCGCAGCGTCAGGCCAAAATGTCAACGCGCCGGTCCAGTTCAATGCCCTCCAGCGTCACCCGGCACGTGACGGCGATGGCCTCGACGCCAGAGGCGCGCGCCGCAGCAAACCCCCGCGCATAGGCAGGGTCGAGATCGCGGGCAAAGCTGAACGCGTCCGCTGCCATCTGGATGAGATAGACCATGCAGGCGCGATGGCCCTGCGCCACCATGCTGGCAAGTTCTTCGAGATGCCTGGCGCCCCGTGCCGTCACGCAGTCTGGAAACTCGGCAAGGCCGGGTTCGCGCATTAGATGGACGTTCTTCACCTCCACGTAGCAGAGCGGCAGGTCGCCGCCCGACAGCAGCATGTCAACGCGGCTGCGCTCGCCGTATTTCACCTCGCGTTTGAGGTTCGGATAGCCCGCAAATTCGGCGAAATAGCCCGCACTGATGGCCTCGGCGATAAGCCGGTTGGGGTGGCCGGTGTCGATGCCGATGAGCTCCGGGCCGCGCCCGACATCGGCTTCCACCACCTGCCAACTGAACGGCAGCTTGCGACCGGGTGTGGTGGCTGGCGTCAGAAACACCCGGTTGCCGGGGGTGGCGAGACCCATCATGGAGCCCGGGTTGGCACAATGGGCGGTGACTTCGCGGCCATCGTCGAGGACCACGTCGGCCAGGAAGCGCTTGTAGCGCTGAACAAGGCGGCCGGGAACAAGCGGGTGAGAAAAACGCATGCGCAGGCTTCTGCTGTCTTGGCCCCTGGGCGTCAAGCGGGCGCAGGCGCGCAGGCGATGTGGTCCTGTGCTTGCAAGGCCAATTGCCGCTGGCAGACCGCGTTGCTAGCCTGCGCTTGGCAGGTCGCAAAGCGGGCCGTGCGAACTCGCGTTTGTCAACTTTGCAAGATGGTTCGGTTTTTGACAGATAGTGTCAGGGCCTTGGCGCAATGGTCGGTCAGGCGCGATGTTCAGTTGGGTGGGTGTCAAGGAAACCGATGGCCAATTTTCTGCAGCAGCTGATCAACGGCCTGACGCTTGGCTCCATCTACGGCCTCATCGCCATCGGCTACACCATGGTGTTTGGCATCATCGGCATGGTGAACTTTGCCCATGGCGATGTGTTCATGGTGTCGGCCTTTGTCGCGTTCCTGAGCTTTCTCGTGCTCACGCAATGGCTCGGCATCACCTCACTGGTGGCAGCTTTCGTGCTGGTGCTCATCATTGCGATGATCATCACCGGTTTGTGGAACTGGACCATCGAGCGTCTCGCCTATCGTCCGCTGCGGGGCTCGTTTCGCCTTGCGCCACTGATCTCGGCGATCGGCATGTCGATCTTCCTGTCGAATTTTGTGCAGGTCATTCAAGGCCCGCGCAACAAGCCCGTGCCGCCGATGTTCACGGATGTCATTCATCTGACGACGGGGTCAGATTATGACATCACGCTGTCCTACAAGCAGATCCTCATCATGGTGGTGACGAGTGTGTTGCTCGCTTGCTTCTGGTGGGTTGTGCAGAAAACCTCGTTGGGCCGGGCACAACGCGCCTGCGAGCAGGACCGCAAGATGGCGGCCTTGCTCGGCATCAATGTGGATCGCACGATTGCGTTGACGTTTGTGATCGGTGCTGCGCTGGCTGCCGTCGCGGGCACGCTTTACATGCTCTATTACGGCGTCGTGAGTTTCAACGATGGTTTTGTGCCCGGCGTGAAGGCGTTCACCGCAGCCGTGCTGGGTGGCATCGGCTCGCTGCCCGGCGCTGTGATCGGCGGGCTGCTCATCGGCCTCATCGAGACATTCTGGTCAGCTTATTTTTCATCCGACTACAAGGACGTCGCCGCCTTTTCGATCCTTGCCATCACACTAATCTTCATGCCCTCGGGACTTCTCGGGCGTCCCGATGTGGAGAAGGTCTGATGGCTGCCTCGATATCGGGGAAACCCGCATTGGAAACAGGGCCTGCGTCCGAACTCACGCGTCTGCAATCGGCGATCTATGATGCGCTGCTGACAGGACTCGTGACGCTTGGGCTCTGCGTTCCGCTGATTGCCTGGCGGGCGGATCCCGATACATCCAACGCGCTGGTTCTCACCAGCCGCTTCAGCCTCGTGGCCTTGCTGGTTCTGGGCATGGTGATGATCCGCTTTTTGACAGCGCTCATCAACGATTGGCGGCTGCGGCTGCTGGCCGTTGTCGATGTTGTTCTCACTCTGGCGCGGGTGGATTTTGATGCCGGCTTTCACCAGCCGTGGCTGACGCTGCTCGCTCGCCTGCTGCTCTGTGTGCTTGTGGGTGCGGCGCTGATTGTTGCCGAGCGGCGGCTAAAACCGCCTGCTCTCGCGCAACAATTGTCTGACGCTACGAGCCTTGCAGCCAATTCCGCGTTTGATGCGCTCAAACCATGGTTCGGGCTGCTCACGTTTCTGGCACTTATCGCGTTTCCCTTTGTGATGGTGAGTTGGCTTGGCCCGCAGGGCGCTTTGAAGTGGATCGACAATTACGGCATCCAGATTCTGATTTATGTGATGCTGGGCTGGGGCCTCAACATCGTGGTTGGTCTCGCGGGTCTTCTGGATCTGGGCTATGTCGCGTTTTACGCGGTGGGCGCCTATGCCTATGCGCTGCTGTCGACGAAGTTTGGTCTGTCGTTCTGGGTTTGCCTGCCGCTGTCTGGGCTTCTGGCGGCCGCGTGGGGCGTCCTGCTCGGCTTTCCCGTGCTGCGCCTGCGTGGCGATTATCTCGCGATTGTCACGCTCGCCTTTGGGGAAATCATCCGCGTCGTCCTCGTCAACTGGACGGATTTTTCCAACGGTTACGCTGGCATCACATCCATCCCGCGCATCAGCTTTTTTGGGCTTCCCTTTAACGCGTCCCCCGCCGGATTTGCCGCGCACTTCGGTCTCACGTTTTCGCCGATCCATCGCACGATCTTTTTGTTTTATTTGATTCTGGCGCTGGCGCTGCTGACGTTTTTCATCTCGATCCGCTTGCGCAGCCTGCCGATTGGCCGCGCGTGGGAAGCCTTGCGCGAAGATGAGATCGCCTGCCGGGCGCTCGGCATTGACACGGTGCGTACCAAGCTCACCGCCTTTGCGCTGGGGGCCATGTTTGCGGGTTTCGCGGGCTCGTTCTTTGCCGTGCGGCAGGCCTTCGTCAGCCCGGACAGTTTTGTGTTTATTGAATCCGCCACCATCCTGGCCATTGTTGTGCTGGGTGGCATGGGCTCGCAAATCGGCGTGGCGCTGGCAGCAGTAGCGATGATCGGCGGCACGGAAATCCTCCGCGAGCTTGATATTCTGAAGCAATATTTCGGTGCGGATTTCGATCCGACCCAATATCGCATGCTGATTTTTGGCTTGGCGATGGTGCTGATGATGATCTGGAAGCCGCGCGGGCTTGTCTCGACACGTGTGCCGAGCCTGTTCCTGCGCGAGCGCAAGAAGATCTCAGCGGCGATGGTTGG
>CAIZGQ010000170.1 GCA_903932565.1 uncultured Hyphomicrobiales bacterium | reverse complement strand
TGGCTGGTGCGAGCAAGGGTGCCAGCGCACTGACGCCCAGTGCGATGACGCCAATCACCAGCCAGTGCAGCGGGTCGGACAGGCTCACCGGATGACCGGTCCAGCCTGCGATGCGCGACACCGCCTCCGACCAGGCCGGGGCATCGCCGAAGACGGGCGCTGGCAATGGCGTCCCTGCAAACATCATCAGCACCAGCGGCATGGCAAAGCCTGCAATCAGCAGGCCGGCCGCCCCGGCACCGGACCAGACGACGCCGCCCGTTCCACCGGGCAGGATCATGGCCGCAATGACGAACCCTGTGAGGAGCATCGCCGTCGGCCGCTGGATGCCAAGCGCATGGGAGATTTCGAGCGCGGCAGTCTGGTAGGCGGCGAGCGCTATCAGAAGCGACGTGACAGCCACGACAACCACCAGGGCCAGGCGCAACGACAGATTGGGAAACCGCGCTGCAAGAAGGTCCGTGAGCGAGAAGGCGCCGGTCTTGCGGACGAGCGGACCCGACACAAGCGCCACCAGAACAAGGCCGATGCCGACGCCCCAGGCCAGCGTGCCAAACCCGACGCCGGGCGGCACGGGTGGAACAAATGGAATGCAGAGCCCTGTCGCCAGCGAGGCCAGGGTCAGGCCAGCGTAGCTTGAGGGAAGCGCGCGGCCCGCCGCGTAGAAGCGTGAAATCCGCATGGAGCGCATCAGCATGCCAAGCCAGATGAGGCCGGCGATACTGAACAGGGGCCCCAGCACGCCCACGACCGGCTCAGGAACACCAACGCGGTCGAGCAACGCCACCAGTACGGCGGCGCTGGCAAAGGCCGCAACCGAGAAGGCCACGCGGCCGTCGATGGTCGCGCGTTCCCGCAAATCCTCGTCGCGCAAGACAGTCTTCACGCAGTCGCTCCCTGACCCCTAGACGCGGTCCTGAAACCGATACGCCATGCCGAGGGATTGGCCAAGGATGGACACAAGATGGATGCACGATTGAGAGCCGTAACGCCTTATGCCGTTGGGCCTTGCGCAGCCCAAGCCAAAAGCTCAATGTTGCAAAAAGGTATCTGCCATTGCGCAACCAACAGATCGGCGTTAGGAGCCAAGTCGCTCGACGTGGGGTCCGTGGCTCCTGCGAAGCGGCGGGACCCTTCGGGAAGCGCTCAAGACCTGGCACAGGTCTAGACTTGGAGACAGCGTGGACAATTCTTCCGTTCGCATTCTGATTGCCGATGATCATCCGTTGGTTCGCGGCGCACTGCGCCAGGCCGTGGCCGGTGCCGTTGATGGTGCCGAAATCATCGAGTGCGGCGATCTGGAAAGTCTCAGCGGCGCACTGGAAGCCAATGATGACGCCGATCTTGTTCTGCTCGATCTCACAATGCCAGGCGTGCGCGGCTTCTCTGGTCTGATGTATTTGCGGGTCCAGCATCCGGGCGTGCCGGTGGTTGTCGTCTCCGGCAATGAAGACCGCGGTGTGATGCGCCGTTGCATCGATTTCGGTGCGGCTGGCTACATTCCCAAAAGCGTTGATATCGACGTGATGCGCACCGCCATCCGCGCCGCGCTCGACGGCAAGACGTGGACACCACCGGACGTCGACCTGACGTCGCCGGCTGATCAGGGCACGGCGGAAACAGTTCGTCGTCTTGCGTCTCTGACGCCGCAGCAAGTGCGGGTGCTGATGATGCTGTCCGAGGGCTTGCTCAACAAGCAGATCGCCTACGAGCTGTCGGTGTCCGAAGCGACGGTCAAAGCGCATGTTTCAGCCATTCTGCAGAAACTCGGCGTCGAAAGCCGGACGCAGGCGGTGATCGCGGCTTCGAAGATCGAGGCCGGGCACTGGCAGGGCGAAATTGGCACCGGCGACATCGGCGCGGCGAGCTAACCGCGCCAGGTTTTAGCCATCGCGCTCGGTTCATGACCGGTTCATGGCGCAGCTGTCAGGATGTGACATCTGACATTTGGCGTCGCCACGTGCAGGCGCGCCAGGCGCAAGTCATCGTCAGCACGGCGCGGACGAGTTGCTTATAGGATCTGCCAAGATGGTCGACGATTCTAAGTTTGGTGCTGCAGGCACGCCGGGTTCGCCGAGCCAGGCCGTCACGCCGTTGCCGGGATCCGCGACAAGCGGCGCGTCCGGCTGGGCGTCTGCCGCAAGTTCCGCAAAATCCCATTCAACCTGGGGCGCGCGCGCGCCACAAGACCCCTCGTCGGAGCCACTTCATCCCATGGCCGATTCGTCTCTCAACCGGTTCCTCGGCGGCTCGCCAGCTGCCGTCTTCATCCGGCTGCTCGTGCTGTCGCTGATCGTTGGCGCGCTGCTGCTGTGGCTCGACATCCGCCCCGAAGATATCCTGCGCGGCGTCGAGCGCTTCATCACGCGGCTCTACAACCTCGGTTTTGGTGCGATCCGCGATATCGTCAATTACATTATCGCCGGCGCCGTGATCGTCGTGCCGGTGTGGCTGGTGTTGCGCCTGTTGAACACGCGCAACAGCCGCTAATCTTTAAAGTGCGCGTGCGGCCCACTCGGCTGCACGCGTTCCAACCGCCTGGTGAAGCGTCGAATAGCCAGCCTGCCGGATGCGCTTGGGCAGGCCTTCCAGAATATCGCGCACGAGCGCTGGTCCCTGAAAGACCATCGCTGAGTAAAGTTGAAAAAGACTTGCACCTGCTATGACTTTTTCAAACGCCGCATCGGCGCCATCAATGCCACCGACCCCGATCAGCGGGAACTGCCCCTCGACGCGCAGATAGGTTTGGGCCAGCATTTTCGTTGAAACATACCGCAGCGGCGCGCCAGATAGACCACCGGATTCCTTGGCGTGTTTTGAAAGCAACGTGTCTGGACGGGCAATCGTCGTGTTGGCGACGATCATGCCGTCGACATGCCGCGCCCGGGCAACCCGAACAATGTCGTCGAGATCGCTCAAATCAAGATCCGGCGCGATTTTCAAAAGCACCGGCATGGGTCGCGCTGCTTTGAGCTGATCCCGGGCATCAATCACGCGCACAAGGAGATCGTCCAACACATCCGCCTGCTGCAGGCTGCGCAGGCCCGGCGTGTTGGGCGACGAGACATTGACGGTGACATAGCTTGCCACACCGGCAAGCTCACGGATCAGGGTCACATAATCCGCGACGCGATCTGTCGCGTCCTTGTTGGCCCCAATGTTGACGCCAACAATGCCACCGCGAGGCTGCCGCGCCCTGAGCCGCGCCAGAACCGGCGCAATACCTTCACTGTTGAAGCCAAAGCGATTGATGACCGCGCGATCCTCGACCAATCGGACCAGGCGTGGGAGCGGATTGCCCGGCTGGGGCAACGGCGTCACCGTGCCGATCTCCGTGAACCCGAACCCCAGTCCCAGCACCGCGTCAATCGCTTGCGCACTTTTATCAAAGCCCGGCGCCATGCCGAGCGGATTGGGAAAATCCAGGCCAAACGCAGCCACTTTCAAGCAAGGATCAACGGTGACTGGTGTTGGCAGCGGCAAGACATTCAAGGCTGCGATTGTTGCCTTGTGCGCGCGCTCAGCCTCCATGGCGAACAAAACGGGCCGGGCAAGCGAACTGTAAATCTGCTCAAACAACTGCGCCATCATGAGCCAGCATCCTCGCTTGAGAGCAGCCCCGTAAAGTCATGGGTGCCGTCTGCCAACATCGGGATGGGTGCCGCACTTCGCACCGCCGACAGCGGCAGGCTGTCATAAAGGTGCGGAAACAAGTCGCCACCCCGCGACGCCTCGTAACGCAAGGCGGCACCAAGCGCGTCCGCATCGACGGCGAGCAGCAGCAAGTCATCCAACCCGCGGAAGTGTTTTGAGGCCGTTTCAACCGTCTGCGCGGCGGTCGAGAAATGGATAAATCCGTCAGCAAGGTCGATGGGCGCGCCTGCAAATGCACCACTGGCCTGCGCGGCCTGCCACTGAGCTGTCGTCGCAATTTTGTAGATGAGTGTCACGTCGCGCATCCGATTTCAAAAATCCTGCGTGACCCATAAATGAAGCGATGCCTGCCGCGAAGCCCAAACATGCTTCAATCGGCTGGGTCAAAAGAAGCCATTGCGTTCAGTGCCAAGAAAGGTATAAATACTGGGATAGGAATGTGTTCAACCTGTCTCGGTCGGACCATCCTGGATGAGAGCCTTTGTCATGCTGACACATGATCAGATCTGGGCAGCCATCGACAGCCTCGCCGAACGCTATGGAATGTCTGCGTCCGGGCTTGCCCGCCGGGCCGGGCTTGATGCGACGACGTTCAACAAATCCAAACGACAAACACCCGACGGGCGGCTGCGCTGGCCCTCGACCGAATCCGTCGCCAAGATTCTGGAAGCCACCAACGCTTCGATTGAGGAATTTCTCACCTTCATCACCAAGCAGGGCGGCCCGCCGCGCCAGACGATGCCGCTCATCGGGCTCGCGCAGGCTGGTAGTGGCGGGTTCTTTGATGATGCCGGGTTTCCGGCAGGCCAGGGCTGGGATGAGGTCAGCTTTCCCAATGTGGCGGACGACAACGCCTATGCGCTGGAGATCTCCGGCGATTCCATGCTGCCGCTCTACCGTGACGGAGACGTTGTGATTGTCTCGCCCAATTCCCCTGTGCGGCGTGGCGATCGGGTTGTGGTCAAAACAACGGACGGCGAAGTGCTGGCAAAAGAATTGCGCCGGCGCTCCGCCAAAACCATCGAACTGCGCTCGCTCAATCCCGAACACGAGGATCGCATGTTCCCCGCCGAGCAGATCGCGTGGATCGCGCGCATTCTGTGGGCCGCGCAATAAGCTGACTTGACCTGAGCTGACTTGACCGTTCGATCAATCGGTCATCACCAGCGCCCAGAATACCTTGTATTTCGAGCCCGGTGCATAGGCGGTGGCAATGCCCATGCGGTGCATGGCCGGGTTCAGCATGTTTTCGTTGTGGTGCGGCGACTGCCGCCATCCGGAAAACGCCTCGGCCAGTGTGTGATACCCCGCCGACACGTTTTCGACGGCCGCGCGATTTGGAACATGCGCCGCGTCCAGCCGCGCGCTCAAGGTCCCGCGCACCTCATGGCTCAAAGCATCCGCCTTTGCCATGGCAAGGGCTTGCGCCTCAGCGACCTTTTGCAAACCCGGATCAATCGTCACAGGCGGGGCACCATTGTTGTGACGATAGATCGAAATCATGTCGCGGGCGGAGGCCGCATCAACGCGCGCGGATGACGCATCCAGATGCTTGTAGAACGATGGCTCGGAATCGCTCGGCGACGCCACCCCCGGCAGATTGCCGCCGCATCCGCCAAGAATGAGGGCCAGCAGCGGTGCGGAGAAACAGGCAAGGCGCGTTGTGCGAATCATGGGAACCATCTGTCGTTGCAGGCACGAAATGACACGTGCTGTCTGGCGGCGAATCAGGGCC
>CAIZGQ010000169.1 GCA_903932565.1 uncultured Hyphomicrobiales bacterium | reverse complement strand
TTTGCGCCAACGTCTTGAGGGGTTCCATGCGCAAGAGCCTTGAATGGATGGCCTCGCCACTCCTGGCGCTGCTGATGATTGCCGCCTGGCAATATTACGTCGTGAGCGCTGGTGTCTCGCCCTTCATCCTGCCAAAGCCCATGGCGGTGTGGATCGGCTTTGTTGAACTTCTGCAGACCAAATCCACCTGGCTTCATATCTGGGTGACCATTTATGAGACGATTGCAGGCTTTGCATTTGCCGCGTTCACTGGCGTCGTGCTTGGCGTGCTTGTGGGCAAGCTGTCCTGGCTTGAGCGCACGTTGAACCCTTTCATCATCGCAAGTCAGGTCGTGCCCAAGGTTGCACTTGTGCCGTTGTTCATTGTCTGGTTTGGCTTTGGCAGCACATCAAAAGTCATTATCGCGGCGGTGATCGCTTTCTTCCCGATCTTCACCAACACGGTACTTGGCGTGAAGTCGATTGAAGCTGGACATCGCGATGTCATGACGAGCCTCAACGCCAGCCGCCTCAACCAGTTTCTGCGGCTCGAGCTGCCATCCGCTGCGCCCTACATCATGACGGGCATGGAAGTCGGCATTGTGCTCGCGATCATCGGCTGCGTGGTCGCGCAATTTCTGGGTGGCAATGCAGGCCTTGGGTATCTGCTGGTGGCGCAGATGAACGCGTATCAGACCGACATGCTGTTTGCCGTGATCGCCATTCTCACCATCGTGGGGTTTGGGTTTAACGTCGTCGTCGCTGCCGCACGGCGTTTTGTCATTCCCTGGCATTCCAGCCAGTAAGCACACCCAGCGCCGCTTTATCTGCGGCTGCAGCGCTAAATCAAATTGCCTACTAGCGGTCGCGAAATCGTCCCGCTAATGTTGCCAAATAAACAAATCAAAAAGGGCTGCAAAGCAGCCTGTGGGGAGGCACGATGACCAAGGGCAAGAACACCCTCTTAGGCGTATCACGCCGCGACACGCTGGCACTCGGCGCTGGATTTGGCGCAAGCCTCACGTTGGCGGCAGCCGGCGTTGGCAGCGCACAGGCGCAGGCAACAGGCACGCCCATCCGTATTGGTGGAACCCTTGCCCTGACTGGCCCGCTGGCTCAGACGGGTGCCATCCACAAGGTCGTTGGCGACCTGTTTGTTGAACAGATCAACAAAAATGGCGGCATGATGGGCCGTCCGGTCGAATGGATTTTGCTGGATGACCAATCCAAGCCCGATCTCGCCCGCACACTTTATGAGCGCCTGATCACAGTCGACAAGGTTGACCTGCTGATTGGACCCTATGCGACCGCCAACATTCTCTCAGCCATGTCCGTCGCCCAACGCTTCAACAAGATGCTGGTGCACCACACGTTCGGCATTCCGAAGTTGGCGACCTATGACAAGCACTTCCCCGCCTGGCCACTGGGTGCAGAGCCCGAAAAGACGGTCAACGCAAACCTCTTTGACGGCCTCGCCTCAACCGGCAAAACCCCAAAATCCATCGCGATTGTCACGAGCAAGTTTCCGTCCGTGAACTTTATTGCTGTTGGGGCGCGCGAAACGGCCAAGCAACGCGGCATCGAGGAGAAGCTGTTCCTCGAATATGAATTCGGCAACCGCGATTATGGCCCGATTGCGGCGCGTATCCGCGAAGCCAATGCAGACCTGCTTTACGTGGGCGCAATTGGCCTTGAGGGGAGCCAGCTGTTGGAGGCCCTCGACCAGCTGAACTACAAGCCCAAGAACCATTATTACGTCTACCCGACGCCGGGGCCGCTCGCGTCCTCGCCGCTGGGTGGGGATGCCATGGCCGCAACGGCCTATGAAGATCTGGCTCCGCTGAATTCCAGCCCGGCTGCGCAGACATTCTCGAAATTGTTCCACGAGGCCGCCGCCAAGGCGAAACTGCCCTATCTGGAACCCGACACGCAGGCGGGCACCAGCTATTCCGCGTGGCAAACAATCGCGGCCGCGGTCAACGGCACAAAATCACTCGATGATCAGGTGCTGGCTGATTACCTGAAGAAGAACGGCGCTGACACTATTATCGGCAAGTTCCGCTTTGACGGGGTCAACAATTACGGGCCGGACTTGATGAAAGTGAAGCAGGTTCAGAACGGTGTCTGGACGATCGTGTGGCCGAAGGAATTTGCCACCGCAGGCAAGCCGATCATCATCAAGTGACTTGTGAGCTCAAGTGACTTGTGAGCCAGCGCAGAAACGATCCCGCCCATGAGTATGACCCTTCTGGGACAATCACTTCTGTCCGGGCTGTTTTCTGGCTGTCTCTACGCCCTCTTGGGGCTCGGGATGACGCTGTCGTGGCGGTACCTCCGCGTCATCAATCTCGCGCATTTCGCGCTGATCTTTCTGGCCGCCTATCTCACCTATGAGTTTGGCGCGCGCGGCTTCAACCCGCTCGTGACAGGCGCTGTTCTGCTGCCGGTTTTCTTCTGTCTTGGCGTCGCGCAGCAGAGCCTGTTCATCCGCTTCAAGGTCAATGAATTTGCGTCTGTCATCGTCACATTCGGACTGACGATCATGATCGAGGCGCTGATCCAGTATATCTGGTCTGCGGATTTCGTCCGGCTGGAGCAGCATCTGATGCGCGGCAGCATGGTGATGGGGCCGTTCCTCGCCCCATGGGACCAGCTGATCATGTGCGGCTTTGCACTTAGCGCCTGCATCGCCACCTGGGCCGTTTTGAAGTTCACGTGGCTTGGCAAGGCTCTGCGCGCAAGCCTTGAAAATCCAGCCATTGCAGCCTCGTTTGG
>CAIZGQ010000168.1 GCA_903932565.1 uncultured Hyphomicrobiales bacterium | reverse complement strand
TGCCTTTTGTCCGGAAAACAAAAAGCTTGCTCGTCGCAAAGGCAAACAAAATCGAAGCCGATTGAGCCAAAAGCAGTATCACTTCATAATGCAAATTGAACGAGCTAAGTCCGTAGTATAAAATTGGATATACAGCGAGGCCAAAAACCGTATTTACTCCACCCGCGATGATAAACCGGACTTTCGTCTGTCCGCGGGTAGGTACTTCAACGGCGGCCGGCACCATGGCGATCAGCCCTCGTCAGCGAGGTCGATGATCATGTTCGCTAGCATAACCTCGCGCGTCAGAAATGGCGAAAGGTCTTCCAGCGCCGGGGATGTGATCCGGCCATCACTATGTTGTTTTGCACCGAGCTTTGGCGCAAAAGCGACGTTCTCATCGAGGATGATCTCGCAGACCACCGGCCCGGGTGTGTCCATGGCCCAGCGGACGGTTTCTGCCATGTCATCGTGCCGGTCGCATCTCCGATATGCCAGCCCAAATCCCGGAATCAAGCGCGAGAAGTCGGGAAAGGACACGCCGCTTTTTGGTCCGCCACCAACCTCGACTCCACCAAAGAAATTGCGATGGGTTTGGAAGATTGAAACGTATCCATTGTTGTTGAGGATAAAAATTTTAATGGGCAGGTTGGAACCCGCGATAGTCTGAAGCTCTTGCAGGTTCATCATGATGCTGCCGTCTCCGGCCAACGCAACAATTGCCTTCCCGCCACTCGCCTTATGCGCGCCGATTGCGGCCGGCAAGTCGTAGCCCATGGTTGCGCACCCGGAATTCGTCCACAACCGCTGGTCTTTTTTAATAATTGCTGCCTGAAAGCCGACCACGCAGGCGCTGCCGTTACCGGTTACGGTTATCTGCCCCTCGTCCAAGTTTTTGAACAAGGTCTCCATAAAACAATAGGGATTCACGACCTGATTGTTCCAGTATTCCCGGAGCACCGTCGGAAACTTCTCGTTTCGCTCAACCGACCACTGCAGCCATTTCGCATGCTCGTCGGTTGGGCCCTGATAGGGAAGCGTCGCTAAAACAGGCAGCAGGTCGGCAAGGTTGGCAACAACAGGCATATCCGGCTTTACGGTGGGCTTTTCCAGCTCCACCGGATCAATGTCGACCCAAATTTTAAAGGCTTCCCGCGCGAATGACTTCCAGTTGTAGCTGACTTGGCGAATGTTGAGACGACTGCCAAGAACAAGCAAAAGATCAGCGTTCTGAACCGTAAAATTTCCCCCGCGATCGCCGATTGTGCCAGGCTTCCCACAATTGAGGGGATGGCCAGTATACATTGCGTCATGCGCATTCCAGCCCGTGACGACTGGCACATTCAGCTTCTCGACGAAATCGATAAAATCTTTGTGGGCTCCCGAAAGCCGCACGCCGCTCCCAGCAAAGACAACCGGGCGCTTGGCTGCGCGAAGTCGCACAAGTATTTCGGCACCAACGGCCTGCAGGTCGGTTTTTTTCCAAGGCTCATCGAGCTCCGTTGGATCGAAGCCAGCTAGTGTGTCGGGATCAATCTTGGCTCCTTGAACATCAAGCGGAATATCCAGCCAAACAGGGCCCGGGCGGCCAGATTGAGCAATGTAAAATGCCTTCTCAAGCTCGTATCGGATTTGCTGCGGGTTCGTGACCATCCGCACATACTTCGTGACCGGGCGTACCAGCTCTTCAATGTCGAGTTCCTGATCCCCGTATTGACGAAGCGGCAAGCCTGTCGACCGAACTGTTGTTTCGTATTTCACCTGGCCGGAGATGACAACCATGCCGATCGAATCGACGTATGCACCGTAGACACCCGTGATTGCATTGGTGCCGCCGGGCCCGGAGGTGACATTGACCAGAGCGATGCGATTGGTGAGGCGGAAGTAAGCCTCACTTGCCATCGCGCAAGCCTGCTCGTGGTGATTGAACACACATTCAAGGTTTGCGTGCGTCCCAAACGAGTGATTGAGGTGCATAGCCCCACCACCCGTCACCATGAAAACGTGGCTAACCCCCAGTTCGACGATTTTGTTTGCGACGTAATCCGAGAGCTTCATCAATGCCATGGTGTCCATCCGTTCCAGATCGCTGTGCGCTGGATAGCGTCATCAAGAGAGACTGTTTTCGCGAGCCCAAGCTCATGCTTTGCACGTTGCGTGTCAGGCACATATCGGCCCGGATTCCACCCAATATCGGCTTGACCTAGCACTTCAAAACCATCTCGGCCAATCAAAATGGCAATGCGCTCTGCGAGATCCCGAATGGAAATACCTTCATCCGAGCCAAGATTATAGGTGCTGCCTGCCGAACCTCTCACGAGCAATTGCCACAGCATCCAGGTCAAGTCGGCAATGTAGAGGTAAGACCGAACTGGCAAACCGTTACTTTTCACAGTCACCCGGCGTCCGGCTATGGCGTCGTTGATGAAATTTCCGGCAGCAAAATGGGTATCCAGAGAGAGCATTGGTCCCAACAACGCAAATATACGCGCAGTTGTGATCTCGAGCCCGAATTGTTTTCCATAAATTCCACACAGCATCTCTGCTGCGCGCTTGCCCTCTGCATAGGCGTTCACAGGCGCCGTGCAATCAGGGGCTCCAGGCCAGTCTTCGGCTACGTGGCTGACCTCAAATGGCTGCCGTCCGTACACAGCACCAGAACTCATGAACAGCACGTTTTTGATTTTTCTTGCGACCGCAAAATCAAGAGCATGACGCGTGCCACCCACCACAGTATCGAACATTTTCAGCGGATTGTGTTCATTCAGATCAGCACTCGCATCCGTCGCAGCATGGATCAGATGCGTGAATGCACCATCTGGGTGCGCAAAATCTTGAATATCACCGGACACAAAGGAGAAAGCCGGGTCTGATGCGAGATGCGGAGCTGTTTTGAAGAACCGGGCCGGATCACGAGAAAGGATCACGGCCTTAGCTTTGAGTCCACGCGTACGGTTGGCGCGCCACAAGGTCTCAAGCATCCAGCGACCAATGAATCCGGTGCCACCCGTTATGAAAATCCGAGTATCCGCGAGCGCCTGCCAATGTTCACCGACGGCTTCGTTTACAAACTCAAAATCATCTTCGAGGGTCCACAGAGGCATGGTTTTCTCTACTCAATGGGCATTCAGGTGCCCTCAATGGGCCACCCAAGGCGCTGAAACGTTGTCATGTACGCCATTCGAACGGCCTGACGAATGGCTTCATTTCGCGGGAACGACACCAGCTCGAGTGAACCGTCAAACCCTGGCAAAACAAGCCGATAGGCTGTTTGCTGATGTTTTTTATCGGATTCAAATTTTTCGAGGAGTAACGCAAGCTTCATCACGGGTGGTTCTGGAATTGTCGGATCACCAGCAGGCAACAGGGTTTCGAGGATATGTTGCTCGAGCTGCCCGACAATAGCCAGCGCATGGGCAGAGAGTTTGGTCTGGCTGCGCGCAAAGCTACACGCTGCCAGCATGCCTAGACCGACGCCAATTCCATGGCTTACGCCGAAGTTCGTTCCACCTTCAATCGCATGTCCAAATGTATGCCCAAAATTAAGCAGCAGCCGTTCTTTTTGATCAAACTCGTCGACTTCGATGAACCATTTTTTTGTCAGCAACGAGCAAAGAATGACAGCGACAGCATCACCCGGATCCAACGGATAACTCGGTCGCAGCTTCAGATACTCATCAAATTGCTGAGGGCCTCGCGCAAAACAAATCTTTGCTG
>CAIZGQ010000167.1 GCA_903932565.1 uncultured Hyphomicrobiales bacterium | reverse complement strand
GTCTCGCGTCACTGGAGCAGATGTCACTTGATGGCGGGCTTGAGTCACGAATCAAGGATGCGATTGAACGCATTTTGGCGCGGCAGGATGCATCTGGTGCGATTGGATTGTGGAGTGTGGAATCACCGGATGATTTGTGGCTCGATGCCTATGCCACAGACTTTCTGACGCGGGCGCGCGAAAACAATTTTGCGGTGCCTGCCAAGCCGTTTGACAGCGCCCTGGATCATCTTCGAAATTCTGTTGTGAATGCGAGTGATGTCGCGGCTGGCAAAGGCGAGCCGCTGGCCTATGCGCTCTATGTTCTGGCGCGCAACGGCCGCCCGATCATGGGTGATCTGCGCTATCTCGCCGATACAAAGCTGAGTTCTTTCGAAACGCCTTTGGCGCGGGCACAAATCGGCGCTGCGCTGGCGCTGCTTGGGGATCGTGCCCGGGCCCAGACCTTGTTTGCGTCGGCTTCAGACTTGCTTGCAAAGTCCAAACCCAATCGGTTTTCGCGGCCTGATTACGGATCGCGTTTGCGCGATTCAGCCGCTTTCATGGCACTGGGCGTCGAGGCTGGTGCAGACAAGGCAGAAATCACAAAAGCCAGCCTCGTGCTGCAGGACGAGCGCGCAGCCTCGGCCTACACAAGCACGCAGGAACAGGCCTGGATGGTGTTGGCCGCCGAAGCCCTCTCGAAGGAGACCGATGGCCTGCAATTGACAGTGTCCGCGTCGCCGCACAAAGGCGCTTATCTGCACACATGGCGTGGGTACGCGCTTGACGGTGCGCCGGTCGTTGTCAGCAATTCGGGAAACGCCAACGTGCAGGCGGTCATCACGACATCCGGCGTGCCGCTTGTTGCCGATCCGCCAGCAACGCAGGGCTACACGATTGAGCGCGGCTTCTACCGCATGAATGGTGACAAGATCGATGGCAATTCCATTCGCCAAAATGAGCGGCTGGTCGTTGTCCTGAAGGTCACGGAGGCAGAAGCGGCTTACGCAAAACTCATGTTGGTCGACTGTCTGCCGGCTGGATTGGAAATCGACAATCCGGATCTTTTTGATGGTGGCTCCATTGAATCGCTGAATTGGATCAAGGGTGAGATCACACCCAGCCATACCGAGTATAAAGATGATCGCTTTGCTGCTTCGTTTGATCGGGACGGTCAGAAATCAGCACAGTTTTCGGTTGCCTACATCGTGCGCGCTGTGACGCCGGGTCATTACATTTTGCCGCCAGCAACAATCGAGGACATGTATCGGCCACAGCGGTTTGGCCGCACGGCGGCGTCGAACTTTGACGTCACCGAGCGCTAGGAGAGCGCCATGGCCGCCATCATGCAGAGACCGCGACGCAACAGGGGCTTTGCTGTCGTCGGCTTTGCGCTGACACTATTTGGTCTTGGTCTGCCATTCGCAGCGCTTCAACTGAGTGCGCATTACGGCCCTTTGGATTTAAGCGCGACGAGGTCCATGTCGACAATCGTGGTCGATCGTCAGGGCCAGTTGCTTCGCGCGTTTACAACGGCGGACGGGCGCTGGCGGCTGCCGGTGGAGGTGCGCGATGTCGATCCGCGTTATCTTGCCTTGCTAGAAAGTTTTGAGGACCGGCGCTTTTCCCAGCATCATGGTGTGGACTGGTTGGCGGCGGCCCGTGCCGGTGGACAGTTTCTGCGGCATGGTCGCGTGATATCCGGTGCGTCGACTCTGACCATGCAGGTCGCACGATTGTTGGAGCCGCGTGAAAATCGCACGCCGTCTGCCAAGCTGCGCCAGGTTTTTCGCGCGTTGCAATTGGAGCAGCGCTTCACCAAACAGCAGATCCTTGATTTCTATCTCACACTTGCGCCCATGGGTGGAAATCTCGAAGGTGTTCGCGCGGCAAGCCTGTCTTATTTTGGCAAAGAGCCCAAGCACCTGACCTTGGCGGAGGCAGCGTTACTTGTGGCGCTCCCACAATCGCCTGAAACGCGTCGGCCCGATCGCAGCCCGCAGGCGGCGCGCCGCGCCCGCGATCATGTGTTGGAACGTGCTGTTCGCCACGGCGTTTTGAGCCGTGCCGATGCGCGTGCGGCGGAAGAAGAGCCTATTCCAATTGATCGAAAGCCGTTCCCGTTTTTGGCTGCGCACGCTGCGGAAGCAGCGCAGCGCGCAACGCCACAGATGCCCGTTCTCGCGCTCACTTTGGATCGCCGGTTACAGATGGCGCTCGAAGGGTTGGCGAAAGATGGGGCAGAAAAGCTTGGTGCCAAGCTGTCGGTTGCAATTGTCGCCATTGACAATGCGAGTGGTGACATTCGCGCCCATGTGGGGGGTGCCGATTATTTCGCGCGCGAACGCGCTGGCTCCATTGATATGACGCAGGCCTTACGGTCACCAGGGTCTGCGCTGAAACCGTTTATTTATGCGATGGCGTTTGAAAACGGGATCGCCCATCCCGAGACCCTGCTGGAAGATCATCGCGCGCGCTTCGGGCTCTACGCGCCAGAGAATTTTGATCTGACGTTTCAGGGCCAGGTGACGGCCCGTCAGGCTTTGCAATTGTCTCTCAATGTCCCAGCAATCGAGCTCCTGAATGAAGTCGGGCCGTCGCGGTTTTTGGCACGACTTCGGAATGCGGGGGCCGATGTGCCCGTTGGTGGCGACGCGGCACCGGGCCTTGCGGTGGGTCTCGGCGGGCTCGGTATTCGGTTGATGGATCTTGCCCGTTTGTACGCAGGCCTCGCACGTGGTGGCCTGGTGCCGGATCTGATGGAGCGAAGCGACCTCGCGCGCGGCCCGTCGCGCGACCTGCGCATCACGGAGCCAGTCGCCGCCTGGTATGTGTTCGATGTGTTGCGGGGCGCGCCGCCACCGGTCAATGCGGTGGGCGGACGCATCGCCTACAAGACGGGAACCTCCTACGGGTATCGCGACGCGTTTGCGATTGGTTACGACAAGCGCACGACCATCGCTATCTGGGTTGGGCGTGCTGACAATGGTGCGGTGCCGGGACTCATTGGACGGCAAGTTGCGGCCCCGATCCTGTTTGATGCGTTTGCGCGTCTGGGCGGCGAGCGTGAGCCCCTTGCGCAACCCGCACATGTGCTCGTTGCAACCACCGCCAATTTACCGCCACCGCTTCGGCGGTTGCGACGCGAAAGCGTCAAGACAGCGCAAGGGCTTTCCGTGGGCTTGCTGAAAATTGCGTATCCGCCGGACGGTGCGCGCGTCGATCTGGGTTTGTCGCAGGTGAGCACTGCTCAGTCCACGCAGGCGCCGCAGGCGTCGCTCGCGCTGAAAGCACAGGGCGGGTCGCCGCCCTTTCGGTGGCTCGTCAACGGGCTTCCCATCGGGCCCGCAGATGCGCGGCGGCAGGCGAGCTGGTCACCCGATGGGATCGGTTTTGCCCGCGTGTCCGTGATAGATGCGCAGGGCACAACAGCCAGCGTCACCGTTCGGCTTGAATAAGCCCAATCAAGTCAGGCTGCTTTTGACGCTGATGGTGATGTTTCAAGGCCCTTTGGTGGATGCGGGGCGACGTGAAAGGGTCCACGCGGCGGCGCGACATCTGATGGAAGACTGCCGCCTGTCTTTTTGCTCCACGGTGACGATTTGAAGTAACCAGTGACGCGCGCCACCAGAAGCAGGCTTGCACAGCCAGCGATATTGGCGATCGGCGTTGCGACCCAGCCGCGCCCGACGACATCAAGAGCGACGCCGAGCGCCTGGGCGAGCACAAGCCCGGATAGAAACACAGCCAATGTCTGCTGGCCAATTTGGCGAAAGAGATCCGGGACAAGTCCCGTGAGACGGCTACCCTTTTCACCAACAGCAAGCCAGGCAAGATAGACCGTCGCCATGAAATGCAAATAGCGCAGCGGTCCCATGTTTGTTTTGGAAATCAGCCAGCCGAGTTTTTCGTGAATGTCCCCCAGCACCGGGAAGACGCCAAAGCCCTGGTAGCATTGAAATCCAAATTGGCAGCTGAAGGGGGCTGCAATCACCACAGCCGCAAGGCAAATCCACACCAAAGCGCCTCCGCGTGGTGGCATTGGAACCCACCCGCGTGCGCAGGCAAAGCCGGTAAAAAAGATCAATTGCCATGCGAAGGGATTGAAGAACCAGGAGCGGCCCGTTTCTTCGTCTGCCGTGAAGCTCAGCCAGCCAACCTGTGCGCCAAGCCAGCAGAGCGCGATCGTTGCAAAAACCAGCCAGCGGTTGACGCGCGCGACAGCCATGATCACGGGGACCATGAGCAAAATCACCATATACATCGGCAAGATGTCGAAATAATTCGGGACGAACGTCAGCGTCATCAGGCCAAACAGATGCACACGAGGTTCGTCCAGCACTTGCTGGAGATTGAGCTCCATGCGCACGTAATGGTCGACGCCCAGCCATTGATCGGCGGCAATGGCAAAGGCGAGCACGACGAAAAAAGCCCCGATATGCGCCCAGTAAATCTGCCAGGCGCGATGCAGCATGCGCAAGGCGCCGATCCACCATCCGTGGGTGTCAAACACGCGCCCAAAAGCAATGGCCGAGGCCATGCCGGAACAGAAGACAAACATATCGGCCGCATCGCTAAAGCCAAATCGTGCGGGGATCCAGTCTGTCCAGGCATTCCATGGGATATGTGCAATGAGAATGATGCACATGCCAACACCTCGAAAAAAATCGAGGCGCGGATCGCGCACGCGCGGCCGTACCGCTGTTTCAGAATGCGTTGACATAGGACTTTGCCTCTATTTGGCAGGCAATCAGCGTGAAGGTCGTGCGCAACGGTGCCTCGCGCAGCGCTTCGCGCAGATCGTGAGCCGTCTCAACGTTGACGCCATGTCCTCCAAATGCCTCCGCAATGCGTGCGTAATTCGTCTGACCCATGGCGACACCGGATTGCGCGAGGCCGGATTGATTTTGTTTCAGCGCAATCAACGCGAGGCTCTCATCCTGAAGCACGACGATCACGATGGGCAGTGACTGATCGCGAAGAAGGCCAAGCTCACCAAGCGTCATTTCCAGTCCGCCATCGCCCAGTATCGCGACAACGGTCATCCCGGGATGCGCAGACTTGGCCCCGATGGCAAGTGGGATCGCGCTCCCCATCGTACACCAGCCAGCAGATTGCAGAACCGACAAGGGCGACTTTGCCCGCCAGCGTTGGCTGAAAAGAATGCGATGCGCGCCGGAGTCAACTGTGATGATCGCGTCGGGCAGCATGCGCTGCAGCGTTTCAAAGACAAGATGGGGTCCAAACGCGTCGGGGCCCTTGAAAGCCGCAACCAGTTTGTCACGCGCACGAGCGGGTTCGCCATCCTGCCAGATGTCATGGGGCTGCAAGCCTTCGAACGTGGCTTCCATCAGGGCTGCGACCGGGCCTTCAAGGCGCACCCCCGCGTGATGCATCCCGTGATCTGCACTCTCGCCAAGTTCGACGAGGAGAGATGGATCCGAGACAGGGTCGAGCCAGCCGGGCCGCATTTCAATCGGGTCGTACCCAACAAGCAAAACGAGGTCCGACGCGCGCATAAGTTCAAGCAAGATCTTGTCAGCCTGTGGCGACAATCCAGCTGCGCCCAGAGCTTCGGGCTCGTTTTCATCGACCAGCCCTTTGGCCTTATAGGTCGTCAAAACAGGAATGTGATGCGTCTTCGCAATCTCTGCAAAAACGCCATGGTTCGAGCTCCGGGCGGCTTCAAACCCAGCAAGTATCAGCGGGCGTTTTGCGACCGCAAGCCGCGCCCGCAGCGTGG
>CAIZGQ010000166.1 GCA_903932565.1 uncultured Hyphomicrobiales bacterium | reverse complement strand
CTTTGGCAGCCCAATCGCGCGACGAACCGTTGCCGTATTCTTCGCCCGCGAACACCACAAGCGGTGTCCCGGCTTTTTGATATTGCATCGAGGCGTCGTAGATCGGCTCCACTTTGCCTTCCGGGAAATGCTTTGTGTTGCCGCCCTCAGGCACATTGCCGCTGCCGTCCTTCAGCATGAAATTCTTGATGCGAATGTTGGCAAAGGTGCCGCGCATCATGATCTCATGGTTGCCACGACGCGTGCCATATTGGTTGAAGTCGGCGATCGCCACCTGGCGCTCGCTAAGCCACGTTCCAGCTGGTGACGCCACTTTGATCGAACCCGCCGGCGAGATGTGATCAGTGGTGATCTTGTCCCCGAAGATGGCAAGGATGCGAGCATCCTTGATGTCGGTAATCGGCTCCGGCTCTTTCCTCATGCCTTCAAAATAGGGCGGGTTCTGAACGTAGGTTGAGCCGATGTCCCACTTGTAGGTCTGACCCACCGGAGCCTTCACCTTGCCCCAGTTGGAATCGCCCTTGAACACGTCGCCGTAACGGTCCTTGAAAATCTTCTTCGTCACATTCTTGCGAATGAACGCATCGATTTCATTTGAGCTCGGCCAGATGTCGCGCAGGAAAACAGGGTTGCCCTTCTTGTCCATGCCGAGCGGCTCGGTCGTCAGATCCTTGCTGATCGAACCAGCCAGCGCGTAAGCCACCACCAGTGGCGGCGAGGCCAGGTAATTGGCCTGCACGTCGGGGCTGACACGACCTTCAAAGTTACGGTTCCCCGACAGGACGGCGGCTGCGACCACGTTGTTGTCGTTAATCGTCTTGGAGATCTCGACGGGAAGCGGGCCAGAATTGCCAATGCAGGTGGTGCAGCCAAATCCCACGAGGTTGAACCCGAGCTTGTCGAGATCCTTTTGGAGACCGGCGTTGGCAAGATATTCCGCAACAACCTGTGAGCCCGGTGCGAGGGAGGTCTTGACCCACGGCTTGGCAGTCAGGCCTTTGGCAACCGCGTTGCGGGCGAGAAGGCCAGCGGCGATCAGCACGCCCGGGTTCGACGTGTTCGTGCAGGAGGTGATGGCGGCAATGACCACGTCACCGTGCCCGATATCGAAGTTCTTGCCTTCAACCTTGAAGCGCTTGTCGCTGTCCGAGTGCTTGTATTCATTCACCAGTGCTGTCGCAAAGCCGCCAGCGACGGATTCCAATGGCACACGACCCTCGGGGCGCTTGGGACCAGCCATGGACGGCACGACAGAGGCCAGGTCGAGCTCCAGCGTTTCGGTGAAGATCGGGTCCGGCTGCTTGGGGAGGCGGAACATGCCCTGCGCCTTGGCATATTTCTCAATGAGCGCAAGACGCGACGGCGAGCGATTCGCGACCTGCAGATAAGCCAGCGTTTCACCATCGACCGGGAAGAAGCCGCAGGTTGCGCCATATTCCGGGGCCATGTTGGCGATCGTAGCGCGGTCAGCCAGCGTCAAGTGGTTGAGGCCTTCGCCGAAGAACTCGACGAACTTGCCGACGACGCCCTTCTTGCGCAGCATCTGGGTCACTGTCAGCACGAGATCGGTGGCGGTGACGCCTTCCTTCAGGCTGCCGGTCATCTTGAAGCCGATGACCTCGGGGAGCAGCATGGAAAGGGGCTGGCCGAGCATGCAGGCTTCTGCCTCGATGCCGCCAACGCCCCAGCCCAGTACAGCCGCGCCATTGACCATTGTCGTGTGGGAATCCGTACCAACGAGCGAGTCGGGATAGGCAACTTCGATTGTCGAGGCTGCGCCGCGTGCGGGCTTATACTTCTCCTTACGGGTCCAGACCGTCTGCGAGAGGTATTCGAGATTGACCTGATGACAGATGCCGGTGCCGGGCGGGACAACGCGGAAGTTGTCAAACGCGCTCTGGCCCCACTTCAGGAAGCGGTAACGTTCGCCGTTGCGCTGATACTCGAGGTCGACGTTCTTCTTTTGCGCCTTGGGCGAACCAAATTCATCGACGATCACGGAATGGTCGATCACAAGGTCGACCGGAACGAGCGGGTTGATCTTCGCCGGATCACCGCCGAGTTTTGCGACCGCGTCACGCATCGCTGCGAGATCGACCACGGCCGGAACACCGGTGAAATCCTGCATCAGCACGCGAGCCGGGCGAAACGCGATTTCGCGCTCGGTCTTGCCTTTGTTGACGAGCCAGTCCGCAACCGACTGGATATCGTCCTTGGTAACGGAGCGCCCGTCTTCGAAACGGAGCAGGTTTTCAAGCAGCACCTTCATCGAATAGGGGAGCTGGGAGATGCCTGTGAGGCCATTCTTTTCGGCAGTTTTCAGCGAGAAATAATGGTACGTTTTTGCACCAACAGTGAGTTTCTTGCGGGATTTGAAACTGTCGAGAGAGGCCATCTGTCGCGTCCGATACGGAAGTTGGAAAAACGAATGAGAAAGCGGCTTATAGATTATTCTGCAAGACACCGCTACACGCACATTAGTCGTCATTCTTCGTTTCGCCAGCCCTGATTGCGGATCCTGCGCGTGTTCCCACAAAAGCCCTTTCCGCTGCTGAATCTTGTCGTCGAGGAGGCTGCACTCGAACGGGGCTCGTTGCGCCTGGTGAGCGGGCTGTCGCTTAATTTGCAATCAGGTGAACTGCTGGTGGTCACCGGTCCCAACGGCTCCGGCAAATCAACGTTGCTCCGCGCGCTGGGCGGTCTTTTCCCGACCAGCGCCGGCGTTATTTACCTCGCTGCGCCAGACGCGACGACCGATAGCGTGTTTGATGACGATGTCAGTTTACATACTCACTATCTTGGCCACGCAGACGCACTTCGCGGCGCCTGCACGGCGGCCGAAAACCTGACATTCTGGGCAGCAATGCTAAAGACGCACGTAGAAGGTCTTTCGCCACAAAGTGCTCTTGATGTTGTCGGGCTCGGGTCTGTCGCAGACTTGCCGTGCGCCTATCTTTCCGCCGGCCAGAAACGGCGAACCGCATTGGCTCGCCTGCTCGTGGCTCCGCGTCCCATCTGGCTGGTCGATGAGCCGATGACCGCTCTGGACGCCAAATCACAAGCGCTGGTCACGGCGCTGATCGAGGCTCATCTGCGCAACGGCGGAATGGTTGCAGCTGCGACCCATAGCGCATTGGGCATCGCCAATATGCGCGAGTTGCAACTCGGTTCATCCGCATGATCGGGGCATTGCTGGCACTCTTTCGACGTGAATGGCAATTGGCGCGACGCATCGGTGGTGGCGCGATGATGGGGGTCGTTTTCTTCCTCATCCTCGTCACCATGGTTCCTTTTGCCATAGGGCCCGACCTCAACCTTCTGAGCCGCATCGGGCCAGCCATCCTGTGGATTGCAGCCCTTCTGGCGTCACTGCTGGGCCTCGACCGGCTGTTTCAGGCTGATCACGAAGATGGTTCGCTCGATTTGCTGATGACGTCCGATCTGCCACTGG
>CAIZGQ010000165.1 GCA_903932565.1 uncultured Hyphomicrobiales bacterium | reverse complement strand
GTCGTAGATCAGGCCAATCTCCGGATCAGATGCAATCGACTTGATCCAGTTGATGGCGGCCTTGATCGAATTGCCATCGGACGAGGCAATCTTCACGGTGCCGTCGTCTTCGATGTTGATCTTCGCGCCCGTCTTTTCGACGATTTCGCGAATGACCTTGCCGCCGGTGCCGATCACTTCACGGATCTTGTCGGTGGGGATCTTCAGCGTCTCGATGCGCGGGGCGAACTCACCAAGTTCGGCGCGGGCGTTGTTGAGGGCCTTCGACATTTCCCCGAGGATATGCAGACGACCGTCCTTGGCCTGGCCAAGTGCGACCTTCATGATTTCTTCGGTGATGCCGGCAATCTTGATGTCCATCTGCAGCGACGTGACACCGTGCTCGGTGCCGGCCACTTTGAAGTCCATGTCGCCGAGGTGATCCTCGTCGCCAAGAATGTCGGAGAGAACCGCAAAGCGCTCGCCTTCAAGGATGAGCCCCATCGCGATACCGGCGGTCGGACGCTTCAACGGCACGCCCGCATCCATCAACGCAAGCGATGCGCCGCAGACGGTGGCCATGGAGGATGAACCATTTGATTCCGTGATCTCGGACACGACGCGGATCGTGTAGGGGAACTCGGCAGCGGTGGGCAGCATCGGGCGGATCGCGCGCCATGCGAGCTTCCCATGGCCGATTTCGCGGCGACCGGGGGAGCCCATACGGCCTGTTTCGCCGACGCTGTAGGGAGGAAAGTTGTAGTGGAGCAGGAAGCGCTCCTTGTAGGTGCCTTCCAGCGAATCGATGAACTGCTCGTCTTCGCCCGTGCCGAGGGTGGCAACCACAAGCGCCTGTGTTTCACCGCGTGTGAACAGTGCAGACCCGTGGGTGCGCGGCAGCACGCTGGCCTGCGCCATGATGGGGCGCACCGTCTTCACGTCACGGCCATCGATGCGGATGCCGGTGTCGAGAATGTTGTAGCGAACCACTTTGGCCTGCAGGTCGTGGAAAACCTCAAAGACCTTCTGCTTGTCGTGCTTGGAGCCTTCGCCCAGAAGCTCGGCTTCCACCTTCTTCTTGACGAGATCAACTGCAGCGTAACGCTCCTGCTTGATGGTCTTCTTGTAGGCTTCGCGAAGACCGGCTTCGGCGACGGCTGAGACAGCCTTTTCAAGCTCGCTCTTGTCGACCGTGACGAGTTCGCGCGGCTCTTTGGCAGCCTTTTCGGCCAAACGGATGATCGCGTCGATCACCGGCTGGAAGCCGCGATGACCAACCATCACAGCCTGCAGCATGATTTCTTCCGACAGCTCCTTGGCTTCGGATTCAACCATCAACACAGCGTCCGCCGTACCAGCGACGACGAGTTCGAGGGCTGATTCCTTCAGCTCGTCGATGGTGGGGTTGAGCTTCAGTTCACCATTGATCTGGCCAACACGCGCTGCCCCAATCGGCCCCATGAACGGGATGCCGGAAATGGTCAAAGCCGCCGAGACGGCAACCATCGACAACACGTCGGGATCGTTCTCAAGATCATGGCTGAGCACTGTCACGACAACCTGTGTGTCGTGGCGATAACCCTCGGGGAACAAGGGGCGGATCGGGCGATCGATCAGGCGGGAGACAAGTGTCTCTTTTTCTGACGGGCGACCTTCGCGCTTGAAATAGCCACCGGGAATCCGGCCGGCCGCGAAGGCCTTTTCCTGATAGTTCACGGTGAGGGGGAAGAAGTCGATGCCGGGCTTGGGTGTCTTGGCGGAGACGACGGTGGCGAGCACGGTGGTCTCACCCCAGGTTGCCAGAACGGCGCCGTCGGCCTGACGGGCAATGCGGCCCGTTTCGAGTGTGAGCTTGCGGCCAGCCCAGTCCAGGCTTTCACGATGGATTTCGAACATATGTTTTGTCTTTCATGTCTCGGACAGATGCAGGTCATCTGAGATCGGCCATGGTCAAGACGGCAAGAAGCTGTGTGGCAAAGGCCTTTTTTCAAAAGGCCACAGCGTCTGGCGATCCTGCCATGGCGCGCGGTCTCGTCGTTCCTTCATCAAGTGAGGAAGCCGGCCCCATGCCAGTCTTCCCTCATGCTTGCTTTCCTGAGAGAGCCCTTGCTGCGCCATATGGCACGACGTTCGACACAATATGGTGTCAGGCTTTCAGGCGGTTGGAGTGAAGGGGCAGGGCCAGCAAAATCTGCCAAATGTCCCTTCACGCTGTTCAGCTCGCGCGCCACAAGGCGTACGGGCTGGTGTATGGCGTCAGCGGCGGATGCCGAGGCGCTCGATGAGCGTGCGGTAGCGGGCTTCGTCCCGCGCCTTGACATAATCAAGGAGCTGACGGCGCTGCGACACGAGCTTCAAAAGACCACGACGCGAATGATTGTCCTTCACGTGGGCCTTGAAGTGACCGGTCAGGTTGCTGATCCGTTCGGAGAGAATGGCGACCTGGACTTCCGGGGAACCCGTGTCGTCGGCCTTGGTCGCATATTCCTTGATGAGCGCCTGCTTGCGCTCTGCAGTGATCGACATCGTCTTGTCCTTGTCGTGGGTGTGGGAAGTATTTTGCCAGTCAGGCCAGGCCGGGATGTCGTCCAGCAAGGTCGAAACGGCAAAACGCGCCCGGGACGCAGCCCCGTTCGCACCGCCCTTATACACGAGAGGGGCCCAATTGCCAGCTGGCGTACAGGGCCGCGGCGATGGACACCAGATTCAGACTCCACATCCATTGCGGGCCACGCTAGATAGGTTTGTTCTATTTTTGTTCTTGTGCAGAATGCTCCGGGAACCGGACAGGCTGGAAGCGTAACTCATGCCCCGCTATGCGGAACTCGCGACCACGACCAACTTCACCTTCCTGCGTGGGGCCTCCCACCCGGAGGAGCTGGTGGCGACAGCGCTGGCGCTTGGCCTGTCGGGCATTGGCATCGCCGATCGCAATTCCGTGGCAGGGGTTGTGCGGGCTTACGTCTATCTCCGTGAGCATCCGGCTGAGGATTTTCGGGTCATCAGTGGCGCGCGGCTGGTCTTCACCGACGGCACGCCAGACATTCTTGCTTATCCGCAGGACCGCGCCGCCTGGGGCCGCCTCTGCCGCCTGCTGACGACAGGCAATCTGCGGGCCCAGAAGGGCCAGTGCGATCTGGTGCTGGGCGATCTCCTGGAACATGCCGAGGGGCTCCAGCTGATCGTGACAGACGCCAGCTCCGCCAAAACGGCGGCAGTTGCAAAGCCCCCGGTTGATTGGCTGCAACGCCTTAAAGTGTCTGCGCCACGCCGCGTCTGGATTGCCGCGAAGGCGGATTACGGCCGTGGCATGCGTCGAGCGCTGGCAGCCCGCGCGAAGCTTGCCCGTGCGGCTGGCCTGCCGCTGGTCGCCATCAATGATGTGCTCATGCATGCGCCCGAGCGTCGGCCCATGGCAGACGTGCTGGCCTGTATTCGCGATGGTGTGACGCTTGAGACGGCAGGGTTGCGAACAGCCCTCAATGCAGAGCGTCATCTCAAATCAGCGGACGAAATGGCACGCTTGTTTGCTCATCTGCCGGATGCCATTGACGAGACGACCCGCTTTCTGAAGGGTATTCACTTCCGCCTGACCGACC
>CAIZGQ010000164.1 GCA_903932565.1 uncultured Hyphomicrobiales bacterium | reverse complement strand
TTGGTGGGTTTCAAGTCGGACAATCATCGCTCCGTGCTCGGCTGGCGACGCGTTCCCTTCATCTGGCTTGGCACGATGCTGCAATTCGGCGGCCTCGCGATCATGCCGTTTGCGCTTCTCATTCTCTCCGGCGACACGACGGGGCCGATCATCGTTGGCCAGATTGCAGCCGCCCTTGCGTTTCTTTTGGTGGGTGCCGGTCTTCATACGGTCCAGACAGTTGGTCTCGCGCTCGCAACCGACCTTGCGCCCGCCCATGCGCGGCCCAAAGTTGTGGCGCTTTTGTGCGCGATGCTGCTGATCGGCATGGCCCTGAGCGCCATCATTTTCGGGTTACTGCTGTCGCACTTCAGCCAGATCCGGCTGATCCAGGTCATCCAGGGATCGGCTGTTGTCACCATGGTGCTGAATTGCTTTGCCCTGTGGAAGCAGGAGCCGCGCAACTTCAAAGCTTCAACGGCAGCACCACTGGTGTTTCGCGACTGCTGGAATGTGTTCGAGAAGACGGGCCGCATGCGCCGCCGCCTGATTGCAACAGCACTCGGCACAGCAGGCTTTTCCATGCAAGATATTTTACTTGAGCCTTATGGCGGCAAGGTCCTGCACCTCTCGGTGAGTGCAACGACAGCCCTGACGGCGAGCCTCGCAGCAGGTGGCGGCATTGGTCTCATTCTGGCGGCGAAAAAACTCGAAAAGAATGCCGATCCGCATCGTGTTGCGGGCCTTGGCGCACTTGTCGGCATTGTCGCCTTCGCCTGCGTGATGTTTGCAGCACCCTTTCAGTCGCTGCCAATGTTTGCGATGGGCGTCACGTTGATCGGCATGGGTGGCGGATTGTTTGCCCATGGCACGTTGACCGCCAGCATGAGCCTGTCGCGTCCGGAAGATCGTGGTCTTGCACTGGGGGCCTGGGGCGCTGCGCAAGCGGTGGCTGCCGGACTCGCAATTGCTTCAAGCGGCATCATCCATGAAGTCGTCTCGTCGCTTGCAGATTCTGGTGCACTGGGTGAAGCGCTGCTTGATCCCGCGACCGGATATTCGGTCGTCTATGGCCTCGAGATCATCATTCTATTTGCAACGTTGGTTGCCATCGGCCCTTTGGTCACGACGCGCCAATCGCGCGACGCGATACCCAACGCTTTCGAACTCGTCCCGAACGCCGCTTTGAACAGGGAAGTACTGCCATGATGCGCGGATCCATCTTAAGCCATATCGACGTCGCCCAACTCACGCTTTACGCGTTCTGGATCTTCTTTGCCGGATTGATCTGGTATCTTCGCCGCGAGGATCGCCGCGAAGGCTACCCGCTTGAGAACGAAGCCATGGGTGGTGCCAAGGAAATCGGCTTTATGCTGATCCCCAAACCCAAGATTTTCCGCCTTGAAGACGGCACCGAAATCAAGGCGCCGAACTTCGATCGGGATAATCGCGAACTCAAGGCTGTGAAGACCGAGCCCTGGCCGGGCGCACCGCTCACACCGGTTGGTGATCCGATGCTGGCGGAGATCGGTCCGGGTGCTTATGCGCTGCGCGCTGATGTGACCGAAAAGACGCATGATGGCCGCGATCTCATCGTGCCGATCCGTGTGGCGCCCAATTACACCGTGGCCCGCGAAGACCGTGATCCGGTCGGCATGCAGGTGATGGGCGCGGACCGCAAAGTTGCTGGCACGATCAAGGATATTTGGGTCGATCGTGGTGAGTGCATGCCGCGCTATTACGAGGTGGAACTTGGTGGCAGCGCCATTTCCCGCAGCGTGCTTTTGCCGGTGAATTTCGCCAATGTGAAAAGCTATCGAGGACAGGTGATTGTGGATGCGATTTTAAGCACCCAATTTCAAAATGTTCCTTTGACGAAAGACCCGAATAAGGTCACGATGCTGGAAGAAGAAAAGGTCATGGCATATTACGGGGCAGGAACACTTTATGCGACGCCCCGTCGTTCGGAGTCGGTGCTTTGAAAATCATCAACCTGGAAAAACTTCTGCCAGCTGATATCCCGGTTGGCGAGCGGGTTCTCTGGCACGGTCGCCCTGATCCGGTCAGCCATTTCCGTCGCGCGTTCCGCGCCGATTATGTGGCTGCCTACTTCGCCATCATGACGCTGTGGAACCTGGCGAGCGGCAGCGCGGATGAAGGCCTGGCGTTCGGCCTGCTCTCAGCGGCAAAAACGATTGCAGCTGGTGTTGTCGCACTCGGCATTCTTGGGTTTCTGGCGTGGCTCTCGGCCCGCACAACGCTGTATATTGTGACCTCACGTCGCGTCGTGATGAAAGTCGGCATTGCTCTGCCGATCTTTTTCAACCTGCCGTTCAACGAAATCACGTCAGCTGGTGTGCGCGTCTACAAGGACGGCACCGGCGACATCAATATGATGCTGACGCCGGAGCGTCGTATCGCCTACATCCATCTGTGGCCGCATGCCAAGCCGTTCGGCATCAACAAGCCGGAGCCCGCGTTGCGCTCAGTTCCCGATGCGGCAGAATTGTCCGCTGTCTTCGGGCGTGCACTAATTGCCGCAGCCAACGAGCGCAATGGCGTGGTCCAACAGGCGAGCGGCAACCCGGTCGCCTGGCCGCTAGCTGACGTGCCAATGCGCGATCCGGCCCCATCGCATAAAAACGCTGACGCCAGAAACACTGACGTCATGGCGCTCAGTTAAACGCCGGACCCTGAGGACAAAGCGATGACACAGGCAGGCACTCCAAAAAAAGCGCTCCCCGCAGCCGCGCAAGGCGGCATTCCAAAAGCCGTGCTCGTTGGTGCGGCCTTGCTGATCGGCTTTGCGATCACGGCCTCCTCTGCTGCACATCTCACGGACATTGGCACGTCGCACATGCCGGATGCCAAGCCCGTTGCGACCTTGGCGTTGCGCTTTGAAGATCGTAATGATGGATCGGTTGCTGTTCGCGACATCGAGACGAGCCGCGAAGTTTATCATGTCGAGCCGGGTACCAATGGGTTTATTCGCGCCACGGTGCGCGGCCTGGTGCGCGAGCGCAAACGCGCCGGCATTGATGAAGTGCAGCCCTTCACACTCACGCATTGGGACAACGGCACTTTGTCGCTGGTGGATTCCACCACCGGTCGGCGCGTCAATCTTGAAGCCTTTGGCCCGACAAATGCCGAAGCTTTTGCGCAATTCTTCAAGTCGGGAGAAACAAGCAAATGAGCCTTCTAAATCCGTTCTTCGGCCGCGCCTTTCAGACGCTCTGCACGGTCGAAATCGAGCACTCGGCAGATTCGCTGCATGCGCATGTGGTGCTGGATGGTGATTTTGACATCCAGCCAGGTGATGAGGTGCAGGTGCATGATGCGCCCACCGACATCCCCTTTGGCGAGCGCCTGCTTGTTCGTCGCATTGCAACCGTCAAGCGCGCGGGTATGCTTGAGCGGGTATGGACCCGCGTTGCGGGCATGTTTGAATTGACCGAGCTTTATGAAGTCAGCTTTTCCGAAAGGCGCAAACTATGAACGCTCCCGTTCGCTCCCGGATTTCTCTGGAAACAACGCAGGCGACAGCCAACGAACGCACGGTTTTGAGCCCGCGTTTTTACACAACTGATTTCGAAGAACTTGATAAGACGGACGTCAGTCTCGTGCGCAAGCAGTGGGATGAGTTGATCGCCGAGATGCAGGCTGATCCCAACCGCCGCCACTTCATTCGCAATGAAGAGTTCGATGCGGATTTCTCGAACTATCCGCCGGACCTCGACAAGGAATTCCGCGACTTTCTGATCTCGTCCATCACGTCTGAATTTTCAGGCTGCGTGCTCTACACTGAGATGAAGAAGCGCGCCAAGAACCCTGACATGCGTGAATTGTTCAAGCTGATGGGGCGCGATGAGGCGCGCCACGCCGGCTTTATCAATGACACGCTGAAGGATTTCGGCATCGGCATTGATCTGGGCTTCCTCACCCGCGTGAAGCACTACACGTTCTTCCGGCCGAAATTCATTTTCTATGCGACCTATCTGTCCGAGAAGATCGGCTACGCCCGCTACATCACCATCCATCGCCAGCTGGAAAAGCACCCAGAGTTGCGCTTCCACCCGATTTTCAAGTGGTTCCGCGAATGGTGCAATGATGAGTTTCGCCATGGCGAAGCCTTCGCGTTGCTGATGCGCGCCAATCCAAAGCTGCTCGAAGGCACCAACACATACTGGATTAAGTTCTTCGTGCTCGCGGTTTTCGCCACAATGTATGTGCGCGATCATTCGCGCCCGGCCTTTCACAAGGCGATTGGTGTCGAGCCGTCAGAATATGACTTCAAGGTGTTTCAGACGACGTCCGAGATTTCCAAGCAGGTTTTCCCGCTCACAGTTGATCTGGATCATCCCGCCTTCAAGGCCTGCCTTGATAGACTGCTGGCAATATCGAACAGCATCGAGGCAACAAAGGCGCAGGGCGGTGTTCTGGGACGCGTCAAGCGCCTCGGCCTCACCCTGGCTGCAGGCGCCACCTTCTTGCGCCTCTACCTCATTCCCAGCAAGGCCAATGCCCTGCCGGCCGAAATTCGTCTCGCACCGATTTGGTGACGGGGAGCTTGTAAATGGTCTCGTACGGACTGCCGATCCTCTACACGCTGGCCCTTTGGTGGGCGAGTACGATCGCGATCCTCTTTCTGGACGGCCTGAACCCGCGCACCTTCAAATGGAGCATGGGCGGCGCGACTTTTCTGCTGGGCTTCGCCATCTGGGGCCTGCTGGAGACGCGCGATTCGGTCACCACCCAGAGCGCTTATTGCGCTTTTGGCTGCGGGCTGATCGCCTGGGGCTGGCAGCTCATGGGCTTCTACATGGGCTTCATCACTGGCCCGCAGAAGGGCATGTGCCCGCCCGGCACCAGGGGCTGGGCGCGCTTTATCGCCGGGGCTCGCACGAGCCTGTATCACGAGCTTGCCTCGGTCGCGGGCGCTGTGATCCTGCTGGTGCTGAGCTACGGCCACGACAACCAGCTTGGGTTGTGGACCTATTGCGTGCTGTGGTGGATGCACCAGAGCGCGAAGCTGAATGTGTTCTTCGGCGTGCCGAATCTTGGCGAAGAATTCCTGCCGGCGCATCTGCGCTATCTGGCGAGCTACATGGCCCGTCGGCCAATGAACCTCTTCTTCCCGATCTCGGTCAGCATCTCGACGGTGCTCACCTTCGTCTGGGCTGAAAAGGCCTATAGTTCAGAGCCTTCCAGCTTTATTGCGCTGGGGTGGACGATGGTTGCCACCATGATGGTGATGGCCATCCTGGAGCATTGGTTCCTCGTCGTGCCGCTCGACACCAATGGCCTGTGGCACTGGGGCATCAAGTCAGATGCAGTGCCAGCCGCCAGCGTCATGACGCCTGTCATGGCTGATCTTGCTCCATTGTGCATTGATTATATTGAGACTGCAGCTCTCCCGACGGAGGGGTTGGGTGAGCGTGCGGAGGTGGAGCCAATGATGCGTCTTGATGTCCCACAAGGGCATTCGCTCGCTTTCAATGGGGCTTTTTAGGTTTATACAGCGCTCCGCCACTCCCGGCAGGGCCTGACGTTCGATTTCGAACTTGGAATTGGTAAAAGTACAAGCTGACAGGGGATTGTGATGGCTGGGCAGACGATGAATTACCAAGCGCACTTTGAAGATGCCATCGCCCGCCTGAAGCGTGAAAAGCGTTACCGCACCTTCGTGAACCTCGAGCGCGATGCGGCTCGGTTCCCGATTGCGCTGTGGCGTCCCCAGGGTGAAGAGCAGTTCCCGCGCGAAGTCACCATCTGGTGCTCGAACGATTATCTGGGCATGGGCGGCCATTCTACGGTCGTTGGCGCGGCCGTCACGGCCGCCAACAAGCATGGCGCAGGCGCTGGTGGCACCCGCAACATCTCTGGCACGCACAATCCCATCGTCCAGCTTGAGACGACGCTGGCTGACCTGCACGGCAAAGCCTCGGCCCTTGTCTTCACGTCCGGCTGGATCTCGAACCTCGCCAGCATCTCGACCATCGCCGACATTTTGCCGAACTGCCTGATCCTCTCGGATGCGCTGAATCACAATTCGATGATCGAGGGCGTGCGCCGCTCCAATTGCGAAAAGAAGATCTGGCGTCACAACGACGTTGCGCATCTTGAAGAGCTGCTGATCGAAGCCGGTCCCGAGCGCGC